>JAUVCJ010000221.1 GCA_030595765.1 Thermoplasmatota archaeon
TGGGACTTCTTCAATGTCTGGAGCATTCATGAGAATGAAACATATCCCTTTTTCATGACCACGACTCCCACGATATCAACCCCGCAGCTTTTGACAATCCATGAAGCTAGCGAGGATATTTACTATTCAGCCCAGTTCCAGGCAACGGTGGCTCCTGGGGTGAATGTCATTCCAAACACTACCTGGGAGTTGTCGACCAATATTTCGGGCTGGCTCACCCTAAGCAACACCACCCACATTCTGTCGGGAATCCCCACAAACGAGCATGTGGGGACTTACTGGGCAAGAATATGGGTTACGGATTCGTTTGGCAGGACTGCCAGTTATGATTTTTCCCTCACTGTGACAAACACTGCCCCTGCAATAACCACGCCCACTGATATCACATCGACAGTTGCAGGCTTCCAATACACAAACGACTACGATTCCTCAGATGATGGATTTGGCATTATAACCTGGAGCTTGAACACCAATGCATCGTGGCTGGCTCATGGCTCCTCGACCGGCCAGCTGGTTGGAGTTCCATCCACCACAGATGCAGGAACATACTGGGTGAACCTAGAGGTTGACGACGGCAACGGCGGAATGGATTCGAGAAATTTCACCCTGGAAGTTACATTGCTCAACAACCAGACCATCACCCTGTACGATAACAACACCATTTACGATAACAATACGGTCTACAGCAACAGCACCGTCACCCAATACGATAACCGTACTGTTTACAGCAACAACACTGTGACCCAGTACGACAACCGTACCGTTTACACCAACAATACCGTTACTCAGTACGATAACCGTACTGTTTATAGCAACAGCACTCTGACCCAATACGACAACCAGACGCTCTATGACAACCAGACCGTTACCCGTTATGACAACAGCACCTTTTACAACAACCAGACAATCGATGTAACTGATGCCGATACCGACCTGGATGGGTGGAGCGACAGCATTGAGATGGCAGCCGGGACCGACCCACTGAATGCGAGTTCAATGCCAATAGACACTGATGGCGATGGCGTGGCTGATTTTATGGATAGGGAGACAGAGGACGGGGCAGAACGGATTGTTGAAAGGCTTCCAATATGGGCAGGTGTGGTAATTATTGTGTTGGCCTCAGCATTGGTGATTTACCTGGCGGTCTACAAATATGGGGAGGACAAGCGATTCCGCCCCATCATCATACAAGCGCCATCAGAGGCTACTGAGTTTGACTACAAAGGACTGGATTCTAGTGATGGCGATGAATTATTGGAAGATATGCAGGAATTGGAAGATAATTAGGGCTAGAGTGTTTATGAGTGCTATCAATCTTCCAAAGTGAATTGACCCCATATGGGGTAATTAGGAAAAAGCTCTTGGCAAGTATGCATAAATCGCAGGGATATTGATTGCAGGATCACATATTGCTGTTGCATAGATCGCAGGAACACAGATTGCAGGAACCTTGAAGTACAGTTCTACTGATGTGACCAAAGCCAATCCACAAGTTGTGTTGGCGGTGGTGAAATTGTGAATCTGAAAAAACCAATATGTGTATTCTTGATGTTCTTTCTTCTAGGGATGAGTTTTATGGCAATCCCCTTTGGCGCTAACGCTCTGGAAGCCGAGTTTGTTGACCCGACCCTTCTAAACAGCGCAACCACCGACAAGGCATGGGTGGTAATCGATGTTAATGTTACAGGGGAAAATGTGACCCATATTGGCCTGGAGTGGAACGGCCAGAACACGACGCTTTACAATGAGAGCATGCTTTTTGGGTGGAACATGGAAGAGAATCCATATACCAGTTCATATTCATTCTATGACTATGGCTTGCACAATGCTAATGGCGGCGGCGGAGAGATAGAGACCGATTGCCCCTATGGAGAGTGTAGGAGTTTTGGTACCTGGAATTTTATCGAATCTGTGCTACATGTCCCACCTGGAGAGAATTTCACCTATATGTTCTGGATAAATCCGGATTCCATAGATGGGGACCAGACCATAATCTCGGCCCTGAACCTGACAACGGATGAGTTTGGAAATGATGATTATGGTGAGCCCTTGCGCTTTGGAATGTATGGTGGGAGATATCTGCTAACAATGGGAGCCGACACTGTTGACCTTGGACAGGCAGAAATTGGTTGGCAACATCTGGCTCTTAATGTCAAAAAAACTGGACCTGACCAGTCCCAAGCCCGTTTATACAGGAATGCGGAGCTTCTCTGCACATCCTCCATTGGAAACGCTTCAGCCCATGCAGATATGTACGCTCTGCTATTTGGAACGACATATAGCTATTATTTTGGACTAATCAACCAGATGCAGGGCAGTATTGACGAGCTTCTATTATTCAATCATTCTATGACCGAACAAGAGATTCAGATGCACTATTACAGCAATATCATGCGTGTTGCTGACGACGTATTACACCTTTATGCCAGGCTTCCAACCCCCGCTACAGGAGACCATACATACCGAGTATGGGTCGAGAACGCCACTGGAGCCGTTAACAGTTCTGAGCTAAGAACCATTACAGTCCAGCCAGACTACCCAAGCATTACTTTCCAGCCTCCAACTCCAGATGATGGCCTGATAGCTGACACCTCTGCGTTCACGATCTTTGCCACCCTTGACGAGCCAGGGATAGATTCCGTCTCATTTGGTTGGGACAGTTCAAAGCTTGCCCTTTCCCCCAATGACATTACATATTTTCAAACAGCCCATGATGTGGTAGATCCTGTGGAGCTTTCCTATGATTCCTCTACAGATACCTTCCTAACAAATCCAGATGGCTCACTTGTCCTTGGCATGGGCTTTGACAGCAACCCATTATTTGGTGAAGTCTACACCTCTCCATTCGTCGGAGATATGGTCTATGATTATTCCAGATACCACAACAATGGCGTGATTGAAGATAGCCCGACTTTCAACCCAGATGGAGGCATCCATGGAGGCGCTTTTACCTACAATGAGCGTGATGAGTCCATTGTTGTCCGGGACAGTTCGAGTTTAGACATCTCTGGTGATTTTTCCATTGAAGCCTGGGTTGATTCTGAATACTGGAAGCTCTCTCCTGGGGAAAGCATGATCTCAGCAGGATTTGAAAATTTCACAGGGGTTTTAGAGAGTAATGATTTGTTTGGATCATCGATTGCAAAACTAGGCGACCTTGATGGGAACGGTGTGGTCGACATCGCAGTTAGTGCGCCCGGGGACGATGACTCTAAATTTGAATATGACCGCGGGTCGGTATACATACTGTTTCTGGAAAAGAATGGCACAGTCAAAAAACATATGAAAATAAACAGCACTCTAGGCGGCTTTACTGGAAGCATTCCAAACAGCGCAAGGTTCGGTCAGGGCCTGGCGGGACTTGGTGACCTTGACGGTGACGGGATACCAGACCTGGCGGTGAGCGCCTATCATATATGGGTTCCTTCGGCAGTGACAGGAAAGATCTGGATACTATTCCTGAATGCCGACGGTACAGTCAAATCAAACCAGGAAATATCGACTGCGCAAGGCGGGTTTACGGGAAGCCTTGATAGCCAAGACCGCTTCGGTTTTTCCCTGGCCAACATCGGAGACATTGATGACGATGGTGTCACCGACATGGCAGTTGGATCTCCAAAGGATGATGGAATAGGCAACAACATACTAGATAGCGGCAATGTCTGGATACTGTTGATGAACTCTGACGGCACTGTTAAGGACAATATTTCGCTTGATTCAGCAGCAGGCGGCTACATCAGTGAAAATTACCTAATGGACCAGCTCGGCTATTCTGTGGCTGG
>JAUVCJ010000174.1 GCA_030595765.1 Thermoplasmatota archaeon
TAACCAGGCAGTGGAAGCTATTCCGAAAAAGGCACTATTCAGGAGGCGGTGGAGGCAGATAACCGTCATCATCAGGCGGAGGTGGCTGGTAACACTCATCCTCAGGTGAGGAAGGTGGTGGGGGTGGAGAATATGGGTCCGGTGAAGGAATCTCCCCTGCATCACCTTCTGAGTCTGAGGGCACTGGTGGCTGCTGCGGCACTGCATCTGCGGTCTCGGTCTGAGCAGATGTGTTTCTTTGGGAGTTTCCCTGGGTATTCCCTTTTGAAGATTGTATCTCGGAATGACGGGTCTTCTTTTTCGCAAGCTTGGCCTTATCGCTGGCCTTCCGCTCCTGCTTGTCAAGAAGAACATCACGGACGATATTTTCGGCATAGGCCACATTCTCGGTCAAGCCGCCCCAGTCCTCAAGAAGCAGCTCGTTGCCAAGCTCTATCTGTTGGATGGCCTTTTCCATTTTGTTGTATAGTGACGTTGCGGCATGCCCGGAAATGATGGAGGCAATGGTCACGTATTCTCCAGCTTCCATGCATATCTGGAGGTCCCCATACTCTAGCTTTCCAAGATGGTCGCCTTCGCTATCATCTCCAGCCTTTCCAAGTGAATCTGCAACGAACTGCTGAACCGCTGTCAGCATCGCACCCATGATATCCTCATCAACTACTATCTCGGTATTAATTGGGATATGGAGCATGAGCATGCCATACTTGTCAAGAAGGAAGACCTCTCCTATGGAATAGGCGTACTTCAGCTTCCTGTAAAGAAGAACCGCTCCGACCTCTCCCACGATGGAACCGATAAGAACCATCCATATCAGTGGATTGAAAAATATGTTCGATGGCCTAGAAACCGTGATGTCGATGGAGTTGGATATCGCTGGAGTCCCCACCCCATCACTTAGACTGAAGGTCACTCCTGTGAGTTTGTCTGTGTCATAAGTTGGAGACCACTGGGCAATATGCGTGACTGGATCGATTGTGATCAGTGAGTTGGAGCATATGAATATCATAACAGGACCATCAACATCTTCAAAATAATCATCAAGGTCAAGAGCCCAAGCCACTCCTTCCTGGATCGTAAGAGAGGGGAGCGACCTTGTCAACAAGGGCTCATCGTTCACCTCGTCAATGAATAACGTTAAGGTCCCTTCGGTAAAACCACCACCACTATCAAATACACGGAATGTAACGGTCTCGGTCCCAGACCAGTCCTCCTTGGCTGTAAAGATATAAACAAAATTGCCACCAGGATTATCCGCAGTGATGTTGCTTCCACCGACCTTTGCAAAAGAAAAGGAAAGAGAGCCATCGACATCTGTAAAATAATCTCTCAGATCAAGTGTGTAAGAGGTATCCTCATCAAAGGTCAAATTCAAGCCGCTCCACCGAGTTGCATTGAGAACGGGAGGTATGTTCGATGACACAGTCACATTTATTGAAGCTTGAACTGCACTGAGACCATCTGTTACTGTAATCGTGGCGGTTTCTATCCTCTCGGTAACGCTAAGAAATGTCAAGGTTTGGTCCAACACTGAGATCCAGGTCTTATCAACAGAGATGAAAAGGTTCTCAATGCCCTCATCATCTTCCAGGTGTGGTGCAAGGTCTAGAGTATAGGGAATGCCACTGGCTATTGCAAGGCTTGTTGGAAGCGTATCCCTTATCGTTGGCGGATCCAGATTGGTACCTTGTCCCACCTCAATGTCAAAGGAATTTGCTGTGCTAAAAGCGCCCTCAGCCCCATGAGTATCCACTGCGTTTACCCACCAGTAGTAGGTCTGGCTATCCTGAAGTATTGCGCTCTGGGTTGTACTTGTTATTCCCTCGATAGTCTTAATACCTGTCAAGAAAGCAGGGTCTGTTGTGTATTCAAGGGTGTAGGATGCAACGGAATCCCACTGGTTTGGATCCGTTGCCGCAGTCCATTGGAACTCAGGCGCAAGGCTTACGATCAGGGCGTGTTCCATTGGAGCCAGGAGCTGAGGGGATGTGGGAGGTGTGTTCCACATGGGAATGGTGATATTTTCCGAGGTTTGCAGGGAGTGGCTTGCAACTACAGTGAGTCCAGCGCCGGTTGTTTCAAGGGTGTATGGATTGAGATCACTCCTTGCCAGGCTCGTTTCTAAATATTCAGTCAGTGTGATCATATCAGCGCTACCTGAATCCAGATACTTGGAGTAGCTGAATACGCCTCCAACATCGGTGATGTTTAACCATGCCGCGACCGAGCTCCCACTGTCATCCAGGCAGTCCACGTCAAGAAACCAGGATACCCTGAGTTCAGATGCGGCCTCGTGATAATATACGTTGTAGCTTTCGAACGTGGTGTTGATCGCATGCAGGCTGGAACCTTCAAAGAGAAGAATGTCGTATATGGACGTTGCAGATCCAATGGTGCAATTTCTCAGAACCGCTGTAGCATTCTGCAACTGGATGCCTCTCTCAAAATCCGAGACATCATTGTTTTCCAGAAGCGCTTGTTGAGTATCCATTATAACGATGCCCTTATCAGCATTTCCAGATATGGTGTTCCCTGATATTGTAGGGGTGCTAGATATGAAATAAAGCCCGTAATTCAGATTGTCAGATATTGTGTTGCCTTCAACAAACGGATTTCCTCCAGAAGAGTAAATACCAACTCCAGAATTGCTCGATACAGTATTTCCAATGACCGATGGGGAACCAGAGGTTGAAACGACCCCATTGTCTCCGTTCTCCGTAATCAGGCTATTGCTTATTGTTGGAGAACCCCATACCACAAATATCCCATCGTCCCCATTTTCCGTGATCGTGCTATTCTCGATAATTGGAGCGCCATCTGACACATAGACCCCATAATTTCCGTTTTCTTTAACCAGGCAGTTCTCAATTATTGGAGAGCCTTCCGTTACACGAAATCCATTTTTTCCATTGGCCTGGAAGGTTGAGTTGGCAACAGTTATCGATGCGCCGATGCTAAGCCCTTCGTTCACGGAATCCTTGAACGTGGTGCCATTAATTCGTGATGCAGGGTCGGTAGTGATGGTGAATACCGTACTGTTTGCGCCTTGAATAAGACTATTATCAATATTGGCAAAACCTTCAACCCGGACGAAATACACGTTCTGTCCTACAAGCACTTCCGAGTCCAGCATCTGCAAATTGGCGTTTGCCTTCACCCATATGTATGATATTGAGGGCTGATCCATGGTTATGGTCACATTCTTCAGGGTCAGAGACTGGAGGCTCTGAACAGTCACGTCCCCATCCATAACGATGGTCTCGTTGGCAAGTACAGTGTTAGTTCCTATCAGCCAATCCCCAGTGACCGGAGGAGGGCACGTGCCTGAGCACTCGGCAGAGGCCTGGGAAGAAAGCATAAGAATAAAAGCCATCACACAGGCTGCGAATAAGCAAAGAGAAAGTGTGCGTTTCAGGAATATGGAACTCATAAACAACCCTCAATGTAGTAATGTTAGCGCTCTTTATAATAATGTGCGATTACAGGGATATAAATTGGCACATCCGATCCAGAGCCGCACATGAGGGATAATTGGCACGAACGCTAAACTATCCCAATGCTATGCTCCAGGCATTCTCCAAGCCTTCTCTAAGCAATAGGTGAGCGATTCGAAGCGAACAGCCCAAACTATGTATTCAAGCACCAGAAATGGCAAGCATGACTGAGAATAACGCAAAAATACTTATCCAATACCCAAGCATATCCGACTGGAATGACCGAGCCACAGGAGCAGGAAGATCTGGAGAACCAGCAGGGTGAGAATCCCGATCCTCTCGCAAAAGATAGCAACGACCCCTCCAGAAACGACAGTTGTGAGGCATTTGGGGATAAAAGCTCAGATGCACCGGTCAATGACCGAACACATGACCCTATGGATGAGCCAGACATTGCTATTTTTCATCCAAGCGAGGACATGATCTTTGCTCCACTTCCGACTCAGCAGGCAGACCAGCCCATGATGGGGAGTACTGTGGGTGAAAGGGGTAGCGACCCTAAGGCGCTCCAGGACTTCGATTTTGATGCTGTCAGAAGAATAGTTGAAGGTCATTTCAAGATCTACGACACCATTTTTGGCCCAGATGCTGTTGGTTTCCATTGCATGGTTCCAGCCGACCAGATGGAAGATGCCTTTGAGGGAGTCAGGCAGGAGCTGGGCAGCATGGAGTACATCCCGTTCCTTGCCTTTGAAGGCGGCGAATACATTCTTTACGTTAGCAGAAAACCAAAGCGCCAATACCGGAGCATGAAAGTGAACGTTACCATGCTGGTGCTTACAATCATGACCACTGTGCTGGCGGGTTCGATGTGGTGGTCATCCTACGACCCAAGCACCCCAGCAGGTATTGACCCATTAGCTGGTATGTTAATGCCTGCCAACTTGTTCTTTGGCGGGCTGTTCTTTGCACTGCCTCTGATGTTCATTCTGGGTACACATGAGATGGGACACTACTACATGGCAAAGAAGCACGGAGTTGCAGCCTCGCTCCCGTTCTTCATCCCGATACCACCATTCTTCGGGTTGCCTCTTGGAACCTTCGGGGCATTCATATCCATACGCGACCCCATCCCCAACAGGAAAGCATTGCTGGACATTGGAGCAGGCGGCCCCATTGCAGGTTTCCTTGTGGCAATACCTGTAACAGCCCTTGGGATCCTTCTTTCAAGCTGGTATGCAGTACCAGTGGACCACTCCACAGGCGGTCTGGCTCTGGGAAATCCTCTGATCATGTTAATATTCGGCTTCATTATCCCGGTCACCGGAGACTACTATGCTCACCCCATGGTGATAGCCGGATGGGTTGGTTTCTTTGTGACCGCTCTCAATCTGCTACCAATAGGCCAGCTGGATGGAGGGCACATTGCAAGAGCTGCATTTGGGGAAAAGTCAAAAAGGGTCAGCATGGCAGCAGTGTTCGTAGTGCTGGCGCTGGTGTTCGTGTTCGGTTTCATAAGCCTGTTGTTCATAATATTCCTTATCATGTTCATTGGTGGAGGCCTTGGGCATCCCCCGACACAGAACGACCATGTCCCCTTGGATGGCAAGCGCAAAGGCATCGCGATCTTCACCGGAATAATGCTTCTGATATGCTTCACCCCTCTGCCATTTTCTCAAGTAGACCCCCCTGCCGTTAACCTCGGGATGGAATTGGAGTTCAACC
>JAUVCJ010000104.1 GCA_030595765.1 Thermoplasmatota archaeon
GCCCTTTCGGTTCCATTGAGTGTAGGAATTCAAGATATGTTCGGCGGCACCCTCCAGGAGGCTGAGCTACTCCTCCTGCTTGTGGCGCTCATCGTGGGCTGCCTTGTTACCCACACATTTTTGGACGTCATACCCTCGATATTCCTGGGTGCGCCTGACCCTGATATGGCTCTTTCAGTCCTGCCTGGCCACAGAATGATGCTGGAGGGCAGAGGCTATGAGGCCATCAAGTGCTCGGCTCTCGGCTCCTTTGGCGCTGTGCTGCTGGCTCTGCTCCTGCTGATACCGACCCGCCTGATAATGGGCTCTCCTATTCACACATATGAGAAGCTGTACCCCTTCATTCCGCTCATTTTGCTCATCATCGTCAGCCTGTTATTGTTTAACGAGAAAGGGGAGCGCTCTATCCCAAAGCTGGTAGTTGGCAGGAAGAAGATGCTGACACATTTGCTGATAACCCCCACAGAGATCGAGGTTATTTCTCTTGATGAGGCTCAAGCTGAGTGCCAGGCTGACTTATCTGAGACGACTTTATCTGAGCTATTGAGCCATGCCATCTCTAAAGAGAATATGAGCATATCCTTGACTGGAAACCTATCCCGTCGCGCAACTGATGAGGCGTTCTTCCTGGAAAGCGGAGGCCAGGAGGTTCTGGTCAGGGGCAAGATATGCTCAGGCTTTTCTGTTGGCCAGAGCCTGATGGTGACTGGGAACCTGAAGGGAAGGATGCCCTGGACATCTGCGCTTACCCAGAAGGCAATGGCGTTGGGCCTGTTTCTGCTTGCGGGTTTTTGGGGTCTGATATTGCTTGGTACACCAGGCCTGATGACCCACAACTGGTACCCGATCCCAAGTCTTTCCATTGACCCCAGCTCGGCTGTGATGTTCCCGCTGTTCACAGGCCTTTTTGGCCTATCTGGCCTGTTCCTGAGCCTGGCTGACACCCCTGATATTCCAGAGCAGAAAATAGAGGGTGCAAAGATCAGGATGAGCTGGCGGCGGCAAGCTAGAGGCATCGGCTCCGGCACTTTCGCCGGCGGCCTTGTGGGGTGGTTCCCAGGAGTTACAAGCTCATCTGCAACAGTGCTGGCCCTCTCTCTTTCCGGAGGAGGCGATGGAAGCGAGAGCGACTCTGATGCAGAGGTGCGGGAGTTCATAACCAGCCAAAGTGGTGTCAATACTTCTAATGCGATATTCAATGTAGTGGCTCTTTTTGTGATACTCAGAGCCCGCAGCGGCGCCATGCAGGCAGTCCAGACCATATTGGGCCCCCAAGTTGTACCCTGGGAGCCAGCTGGAAATATACCGGTTGTAATGGCCTTGCTTCTGGTTGCCATTCTTGTGGCCTCCTTCTCGGGGCTGGGCCTGACCCTGTTCTTTGGCAAGGTATTTGCCAGAGCAGCCAGCAGGATCCCTTATCGCAAGCTGGTAATGTCTGTGATATTTTTCGTGCTAGTGCTGATGTTAGTTCTTTCGGGGCCGTTAGGCCTGGCAATCGGCATCATCAGCACCGTCATTGGTTTCCTGCCACCGCTTATCGGAGTTGCCAGAGTGCATCTTATGGGATGTTTGATGGTTCCGATAATGTTCTACTTCACTGGGCTTGACCAGATCGTCCTGCGCTTTATGGGGTTGATATAATGGATGAGCTTAAATTCTGTCAACGTTCCCTCTTTTGCCTGTTTTGTCAGGATAAATGGAGGTTGTGCTAATGGCCAATCTAATGTCGCATGCCTTATTCGCAATGGCTATCCAGGGTATTATCGGGGCAATTTGTGGCTATCCACTTATTTCGGCAGGAGTGTTCGCAGCCGGAATATTTGCCATGATGCCAGATCTCGACCGCGGTGAGTTGAGCCCAGGCGGTAATACACCAATGGGCCATTCCATTATTTTCGGAGGGGTCTGGGCAGTTATTGGAGGCATTGTACTCACCCTTTTAGGTGTTCCTGAGTTCGGCCTGGCTTTCGCAACTGGCTATGCCTCCCACCTGTTCTTGGATGCATTGACCACCGAAGGCATCTATCTGTTTCCTACCAGATTAGGTGGCCTAAAAGGCATATTGACCCCTTTACCTCACGGTGCTGACAGGGTCTGGCCGGCCTGGACACGTCTAAGCATACCTGCCACATTGGTCAGGTTCAAGAGCGATGGAGATCCAATAGCGAATCTGGTGACCAGCTTGGTGAGCTTGGTGATGCTGATATGCTACATTGCGGCTAGCCCCATGCCTATGGGATGGTGAGATGATATCTCCAAATTGATAGATGTGCAAGTTTAACTACACTGATACAAACACTGGTACAAACACTGGTACAAACACTGATACAAACACTGATACAAACACAGATACAAACATAATTTAACTAACTGTCCGAAAAATGGGGTGCAGTCCAAACACTAATACAAACATAGATAGAAACACTAATACAAATGGATCTCATTAAATGGAGGGTTGGCCAACAGTGTTATGGCTCTGCTGGGTTTTTTTGCCAGGTTTGTGGCGAAGATAAACATCTTGAGCTGTTGGGTCACACTCGGCGTCAATGAATATTCTGAACCACTTTTCTAGCACGAATAATGACCATATTTGGTTCGTAGCTGTCTGGTCTCCAGCCTGAAAATCAGCAAGCAGTTTTTCAATTCCTGATCTGGTTATTATTCTTCTTGCCAGGGTTCTATCGGAGAGAAGGGTATCAGATACAAGTTTCCACACATGTTCCTTCTTCAGCCATAATTCCTCAGGTATGGCAAAACCTACCTTGTCGTATCTGAGGCTGATCTTGTCTGGAAGTACACCCTCCATTGCTTTTCTAAGGACGTATTTGCTCTTTCCTTCCCTGAGCTTCATGTTTGAGGGCAGTGTGAAGGAATCTTCTATGAGCCTGAAGTCAAGAAATGGAAGCCGGGTCTCAATGCTATAGGCCATTGAGCTCTTGTCCTCATAACGGAGAAGATGGATAAGCTGGACCCTCAATGAGTTGATTAGCGCATTGTTCAATGGCCGCAGGCCTCTGAGATATGGATAGGACTTGGATTCCATGCATAGTTTCTCGAATTCGTCTGAAACGAAATACGCCGCCTTCCTCTTCTTCTTTTTCTTAATTGAGCTTGGGATAGCTAGATATAGCATCAACATTAGCATATTCTTTGTAGGAACGGAACCATGAATTTTTTTGTAGCCAATGATTTCCCTACTCAGCCTGAAAATCTTCAACCTTGAGGCAAGATACACGAAATAGGTTCCAAAATAGGAGGTATATCCTGCAAGTGCTTCATCCGCTCCCTGTCCATCGAGCAGCACTTTAATGTCATGGGAGTGAGCAAGCTTCATGACCTCCCACTGGGCAAAGGGTGTAAGGCCAGAGAAGGGTTCTTCCTGGAAGTAAATAAGGCTATCAAGGTCTTCAAGCAGTTTATCTGAGGTAGGCTCGATCTCCAAGTTTTCCACATCACATTTTTTGGCAACTTCCTTGATGTATTTTACCTCATTTCCAGGGAAATCAAAGGAATAGTCCGAGGAGAAGGTCTTGATGTTGCTGTCTTTTCCAAGCAGGTTCGACATGGTACACACTATGCTTGAAGAATCCAGTCCACCACTGAGGCACGAACCGACTGGGACATCGCTTCTGAGGCGCAGCTTGACAGAATCTATGAAGCGCTGCTTGAATTCTTTAACCGCCTCATCATCCCCTCTGTTTGACACCTTAGCCTTCAGATCCCACCAAGCCCCGACCTTTAGTGTTCTCGAATCGAGATCCAATCTTAACCAATGTCCAGGCAAGAGTTTTTTAATGCCCTTGAAAAAAGTGTCGCTTGTCAATCCTACAGACTGATATACTAGAAAATTGTATACAAGGTCCTTATTCGTTTCGGGTTTGATTCCTTGGGAGAACAGGGGTTTTATTTCAGAAGAAAACAAGAACTTTTGTTTGTTCCAGTGATAGTAGAATGGCTTGATTCCAAACCTATCCCGCGCCCCGAACAGGATCTTTTTCTTCTTGTCATGGATGATGAACGAGAACATACCATTGAACTTTTGTAGGCAATCCTCACCCCAACATTCGTATGCCTTCAGGATCACCTCGGTGTCAGTATTGGAACGGAAAACGAAGCCTTTTGCTTCCAGTTCGATTTGTAGTTCCAGATAATTGTAGACCTCCCCGTTATAGACTATCCAAAGGGTGCCATCATCGTTAGGCATGGGCTGATGACCCTTTGATGAAAGATCCAGGATAGAAAGCCGAGTATGGCCAAGACCTACAACTCCATCCATTTTAATTCCCTGGTCATCTGGCCCACGGTGCATTAGCAGACCAATCATTTTGTTGAGAGCCTCTTCCTCAACAACCGAATCGAATGTGACCATTCCACAAATTCCGCACATTGTTCTTCTCTTCCGTTTGTAGTAGTCCAATCTTTCATTTGTCGCAGACTGTCTTCTATTTGTAGTAGTCCAATTTGTAGTAGTCTAGATTGTTTAATCAATGCCTGTGATGGAGTGATGTATGTAATGAAGTGATCGCTTCATCAAAATCCTTCTAATTGAATAAGATTTCATTACACTTTCCAAACCTTGCCGTTTCGCCCCTAAAAACACGAGACATTATTTTATTGTTTTGAATTCTTTAATATAGTGGCGCACTTATCATTTAGGACAAATGATTGCGTGTGCCACACATAATCAAGAACCTCTCCATACGTCCTATATGTTTGGTTCTTGACTATATTCAGCCAAATCTGTTTTGATACAATAGGCGGCTCCATGATTATGTCATTTCGAGTATCACTTCTGAAGTATTAAATAGGCAATTGTCAATTCCGGTTTGACCTCATAAATGGGTGATAATATGGAAGTCATGAACATCAACAAGTACAGGCATGCTAGGCACAGTTTCTTTCAGTGGCAGAACGAGCTAGAATTCTCCAGGCGAGTGATATTGGCTATTGGGTTTGCATGTCTTACAGGCCTTCTTGCCCAAATACGTTTTTTCTTGCCAAATAACCCAATTCCCTTCACAGGTCAGGTTTTCGGAGTGCTTCTGGCTGGAGTCATACTCGGCTCTCGCTTTGGAACCCTAAGTCAAGGGATGTATGTAGGTTTTGGAGCAGCTGGTATGCCCTGGTTCAGTGGCATGACTGGCGGATTCTCATATCTAGCTGGATACACCGGCGGCTTCCTGATCGGTTTCATCGTCGCAGCCTGGCTGATTGGCCTGGCAACCGAGAGATATGTTAAGGCCAGGAGCTTCCCTGCGTTGCTTGGGCTCATGTCCCTTGGAATCGGTGTTATCTACCTGTTCGGTGCCACCTGGTTCGGCCTTGTTAGCGGCTTTGACCTAGGCACAGTTATAGCCTTTGCAGTAGCTCCATTCATCGTAGTCGACATCATCAAGGCAGCCGCAGCCGCAGCTATTGGTGTCTCGATCACAACCAAGAAGGGCTACGGTAAAGAGCTGGATGCCTGAATAGCGACCATTTGAAACTTACATCTTAGGACCCTCGGCCATTTAAGGGCCAGTCATTCGTAGCTGCTATGTCCTAGCACGCGAAACGATTAAATAAACCCAGTTCATGGCTCGCCAGAATAGTCTCTTTCCTTAACACCTAGATTAATAGCTATGCACTGTTCTTCTGTGTATGTTGCGTTTTTTCTGGATGATTGGAAAGACAACCCCTTAAGAAATTGAAATGGAGTCGATTTGGATGAACACAGTGAGAATGTTACTTATCGCAGGTCTGGCATTTGTCATAGGAATTGGATTTTTGATGGTGGCGACCGACGATGTTGCAGCGGTTGTTGATACCGTAGATACATGGAGTGATGCTGGCTTTTCGGTGTCAGCTGATCGGTTTGCAGATGGAGCCACAGTATATGTTACAGCCAGTGATGGAGTAACAACTGGGGGTAGCAGTGTTGCTACGGTAACAGACACGACGAACTTTGATACAATATCGGTGACATTGTACGATGATGGAGCCACCAGTGGCGATGTTGGTATCGATGGTACATACAGTGGTAATTTCACAATAGTCGATGGCACCGGCGTCTTACTCACAAATGATGGGACAGACACCCTGGGCCTGGCAAATACAGAACAGGCACAGGTGAGCGTTGATCTTGACGGTACCCCTGACCCAGGCACAACTTTGGTGACAGCGGACTACACTGGACCTACCACAACTATCGGCAGTGGCGCCTCTGACCCCACTAACGCCGACCCTATACCCTTCACTGTTGATTTCAACGAGGATGTAACTGATTTTGACCTTAGCGACATTGCAGTTACTAATGGTGTGAAAGACAACTTTGCAGGCACCGGCGGTGCCTATACTTTTACAGTCGCACCAACCGCTGATGGAGCTGTCACTGTCAACATCGCCGCTGGCGTTGCTACTGATGCTGCTGGTAACGACAACCTTGTTGCTACCCAGTTCAGCATCACCTACGATTCTTTTGGCCCCAGTGTAGTAATCTCCAGTACCGAGTCCAGCCCAACGAAAGCCAACCCAATACCCATTACCGTAACGTTCAACGAATTCATGACCGGTTTCGTTATCGGTGATGTTGTGATCACCAATGGCGTAGCTGGCCCCCTTTCAGGCGGCCCTGTTTATACCTTCGATGTAACTCCAACCCTTGATGGCGTTTTGACCTTTAACATCGCTGCTGGCGTTGCTACTGATGCTGCTGGTAACGATAATCTTGTAGCTGCTCAGTTTTCGATTCAATACGACGGAACCGCACCAGATGTATCCCTAACTTGCGCTGAGGTGGATCCAACCAACTCTGGTAGCTTCGTCGTCACTGCGACATTTACTGAAGATGTGACTGGCTTCACCTTTGGTGACATCACAGTAATCAATGGCGTTGCAAGCAATCTTGCTGGCGGCCCTGCTGTGTATACCTTTGATGTGGCTCCAAGCGCTGACGGCCTTGTAACTGTGGATATATTCGCAGGAGTAGCCTTGGATGCAGCAGGGAACGGCAACACAGTTGCAGTCCAGTACAGCATTACTTACGATGGGACCAAGCCTACATTGCTGAACGTCACAATCGTTTCTAACAACACTCTCAACATTACACTGGCAATTGTAGGTGATGATGTCACCATCACATTCAGACCAGACGAGACACTGGGAGCCCTCCCTGTAGTCACCATCGATAATAAGTCCGCTGATGTGGAAGACCTAGGCAATGGCTACTACAACGCAACCAGGGAAATGGTGGCTGCTGATAACAATACCATCGTTGCTTTCACCATCAACTTCACTGACGTTGCTGGCAACATTGGAGACACAGTGAACATCACAACTGATGGGACCAACGTCACCTTTGATGATACCCCGCCAACCCTTGCTCCTGTCAGCATTACCTCTAACTTCGCAACAAGCACCCTGGCAACGGTGGGAAGTACTGTCAATATTACATTTACAGTCAGCGAGAACCTGAGCCAGATGCCTGTTGTCACCATTGATGGCAACTCGGCTGTTGTCTATGACCTAACTGGAGGCGATTATGCCGCCATCAGGTCGATGGTTGCTGGAGATACAAATGCAAATGTAGCCTTCACAATAGATTTCGTGGACTTGGCTGGAAATCCAGGCCTCCAGGTGACTGGCACCACCGATACCAGCTCTGTAAGGTTCGATGACACCGCTCCCCTCCTGAGTGCGGTTACTATCGCATCTGATAATACCCATACCAACAGAGCTAAGGAGGGCGACCTTGTCACCATCACGTTAACAGCCAATGAGGCTCTTAATGCTCT
>JAUVCJ010000001.1 GCA_030595765.1 Thermoplasmatota archaeon
CTGCTTTCAGATAGGCCCATCTATCTTCTGGACGAACCAACCTCCAACCTGGATCCGATATCAGCCAACTTTCTGCGGCTATTCGCCCGTGATGCCCTGGCCATATCAGGCAAGACAGTGGTATTGGCAACCCACAATCTATGGGAAGCCGAGATGATCTGCGACAGGATACTGATACTCGACAAGGGCAGGATCCTATTGATGGACAGCACCAGCAACATCAAGAGAACACGAGGCGAGGAGTATGCCGCCATAACCCTCGAAAAAGTGCCTGAGAAACTTATCAAGGAACTGGAAATGCTTGAGTTCGTGGAGAAGGTCAAGAAAGATGGGGAGACCTGGATAGGCGAGTATCTTTGCTACCGTATCAAGGTATACGGCGACATCAAGATGAACATCCAAAAGCTGCTGCTCAAGTGCACTGAGTTCACTGAAGTTGCAAAGCTGGAAATAAAGGAACCAAACCTCAATGACGTGTTCCTAAAATTAGTGGGGGAGAAGAATGGGTAGGAAGGACGAGCTCATTTTCTGGGACCCCTATGCTCACGACGAGGTTGTGGAAAAGCCTATAGAACTGCTTCCGCCGGGAAAGCATGAGGATGTCAAACACGGCCTCACCTTCAAAGAAAAGATGGAGATGATCGCCAGCTATGCCTCGGTCAGGGCAAAGCTATGGTACCGGTTCAGGGTTAGCTTTTTCATATCTCTTCTGTCAATGGTCATTGCCATCCTAATCTGGTTCTTCATGGGTGTGGTCCTGGGGAACATCGACCTTGGCAGTGGATACCAGAATGTGAACTACTTCACCTTCGTGCTGGTTGGCATCATCATCAATCAATACATCACCCTTACATTAACGACTTATCTAGATACGCTCAGGGAGATATATTGGGACAACCGGCTTGAGCTTTACATGACCTCTCCTGCAAGGCTTAACACCTTCTTTGTCTCGGCATTGCTATGGACCTATCTCTACGCCACCATAAACGTTCTGATATACTTCAGTGTGGGCATATTCGTATTCGGCGCCAATCTGAGCCTGCCATCGGCAGCCCACGCCTTTGGAATGATATTGATACTCCTGCTTCTCATCGTTGCACTCTCAGGCATAGGCCTGATATCTGCAAGCATGTTCTTCTTCCTTGAGGCAAAGGGCTCTGAGGAGCCAATAAGCTGGTTTTTGGTCACCATCACAGGTCTGGTTGCAGGTGTTTTCTACCCTGCGGAGATATTCCTGACCCACTTCCCACCTCTATATTATCTCTCTCAAGCTCTCCCCCAGACCCATGCCATCGGCGCAATACGAAAAATAATGATGATAGGGGGGCCTGGGCTACCCTTGACCGAGCTTCTCAGGACCATCATCATACTTGCCGTATTCGCCCTTATCCTGTTCCCCTTGGGTCAGGCCATGTTCAAAAAGGCCGTGAGAAAAGGAGAGAAAGAGGGAAAACTGGCTAAATGGAGCTAGGGCTCGCCAACTCAATAATCACTCGTTCAAACATCAATCTCGTTCAAGCACCATTCGTGTTCGAGTAGCTTTCTCATTCAAGCATCCTCGCTGGTTTTATTTATTACTGGACAAATTCGGATGAGTTTAAGTTAACCATCCTGTGCATCACACCAGCCATCACACCAGCCATCACACCAGTATGGTCGGGCTTTCCAAAATAGCCAAAACTACCACCCTTTCCACATAACGGACACTTAATCATCATTTTAGTCATTTTGATTCGCCTCCAACAATTTTTGAAGATAACCTCTAAAAAAATACGAAGTCTTTTTGGATATTGCCTTCTCAATCGTGCTGGTCATTTCAAATTCTCCATCAGCTTCAACAACAATATCCTCTCGCATAGCTCTAATGACCTCTCCTGTCTGTTTTATGGACGGCGAGGGAAGAAAAGCATCAAGTACGTGCATAAATCTCATATGCGTACACCATTCGTCTGCGATAGCCTCTGCTTCAAGCAATACTTCAGGGCTTACTCCTGGCTTCCTTTTGCTCGTAGTCTCTCGAAAAGCATCGTTTTTGTGTTTGGCAATCGTACGTTTTCCATTGTTCTGGGTCAGTTCTATAAGAGGTCTGATAACAATCCCTTCCCTGGCCTTATCCCCTTCAATCCCAAGCATCTTCGACACCAACGATGGCCTATCCCTCACTTCATCCAATTTTTCCAACGTACAATCGATTATCTCACCTGGAACGCACATTAGATCGAGCTTTTCACAAAGTGGTGGTATTTTTTCAAATGAAAGGAAACAATCATCCACCTGTATCTCAAACACAATGAACTGATTTGTCTTCCCATAGGTTCCAGACATCTTCATAAGCTTCCCTCCAAAGTGTTCACCATAAATCCTCACTTTTTTCTCTCCGAAAATCTCCGTAAGTTTGAAATGTAGGGCTTCCTCGTCAAAAAGAGCCTCGAAATTCATCTGTTTTGCACCGCCAGGATGAAAATTCATTCTCTTGCTATCTCCATAATAGAGAATCCACGCTGAAGTTCCGTGAACTTTTTCGGTGACCCACACTTTCTTGAACATCATTATTGTTTGGTCAGAATACAAATTTGGTATTTTCATATATCCCATTTTCATTTCTCCTTCAATCATTCCCATAAATTGTAATCTACGAGCCAAAAGCCACCAGGCCTGAACACTGAGCAAGTTCAAGTTCTGTAATAAAGCGGTCAAACCTGGTGGATCCAGTTCTTTCTCTTCTCCAGCTTCCGCATGGCTTCTGCCTGGCCCAGCGCCCCCAGCTCCACTTTCATGAGCTTGTTCACCAAAGCCATTGCATGGGTCTTGGTGGGGTTGTTGATGTCGAGATTGACAGCTTTTGCCTGCTGCCTGGCTATGGCCATTGCATATTCAGCATCCCGACCCATGCCCTGGCAGAAATCGGTGATGATGGCGTCCAGCACCTTGGAAAGAGTAGGCCTCCCGCTTGAAAGCTTCTGCTCTACAGCTATCCTGGGAACCTTCTGCCTGGCAGGAGTGGAAACTCCTGTACCCAATAAGCGGCCGCCAAGCATTTCAAAGACCTTCTCGATGTTCTCTCCGGTCTTTGCGCTGGTCAGGAAACCCTCTGAACCAAGCTCTAGTGCCAGCTCGTTGATCTCATCAAGGCCATATTCCCGCTTGTCAACAAGGTCAGCCTTGTTGCCGATCACCATCATGGGAACCTCCAGACCCTCTGAATACATCTTGGCCATCCAGTACTCCCTCAAACTCTCAAGGGTCTGCTTCCTTGTAAGATCACAGACCAGTAGTGCCCCTTGTGCTCCCCGGAAGGCAGAAGAGAGTATCATCTCGAAGTCCCTCTGGCCTATGACGTCCCATATCATCAACTCCAGCATTGTTGCGCTGGCCTGATGAGTGATTTGCATGGTCTTTCTGGAGATCTTAGTTCCAAGTGTTGCAATATATTTATCATCAAAAGTATCGGTCACAAACCGTTTGATGCAACTGGTCTTTCCAACTGCATGATCCCCTAGAAGAACCACCTTCTTCCTAACTTCCCTGGTTTGGACGCCTGCCACAGATACCGCATTCCTTTTAAGTGACCCCGAGCAGCCTCGATAGTTTCAAGTAAATTGCCACAAAGAGCCAATATATAAAGGACAAGGCAATATTTTATCTTTACTGCACAGGCGCAATTCTGAGAAAATTGATTGAGCCAGACCCCAAAACATGAGCTTATTGTTGATATTGTCTGTAAAGGTCTGTAAAGAGATGAAGAGCTTTTCACCAGAAGAAACCTATAAATAACACAAGGAATATCGGGCTAAATACAAAAGTGGGCTGACGGCCATAGCGGCAGGGTCACACCCGGTCCCATCTCGAACCCGGAAGTTAAGCCTGCCTGCGTTCTCCGTTGTACTGTGGTGCGCGAGCCCACGGGAAGCTTAGGTCCTTGAGGCACGTTGAGAATAAGGCCTAGGGGCGGGGCGTTAGATTTCCCTTCGGGGAGAACGACCGTTCCATCCTGTTTGAAAGCCATTGTTCTCTGGGAACGTCGTCAACCACTTTTTACTTTCACTTTTTCATTTTCTTCCTCTAACCGCTCGTGCTATCACAGTTCTGCTTACCACCGGTCTGTTTCCTACCAGCTTCAGCTTTTCTGCGCCTCCTCCTCATAAAAATCATACAGAGAATAATTATTCCGCTGGGAGCCATGATATCAGAGAACTCTGGTATTACCTGGGTTGAGGCATTATCCTGAGAGTGTTCCAGTGCAATGCCCTTTCGCTCATAATCGAGGCCAACTATGTTGTTCAAGAAAAAGGACGTTGCAGGGTCATCGATCTGGACAGTTATCGTAAAGGAGTTGAGCGTGTTCTTTCTAACCCTTGTGAAGACATATTCCAGGGGGTTGCCGGCGGTGTCCGAGGAATCATAGCTTCCATGTGAACTCGCAGTATCGCTGACATAGGTTACTCCAGATGGTAGGGTGTCATTGATCCATACAGTATCAGCATCCCTGTCTCCAGTATTATTGAAATATATCGTATAGGTCAGCAGGCTCCCGGGCAAAGCGGTTGTCAGGTCCACTGTTTTTCCAACTGTGATTTGAGGTCTCTTTATCCCGGTTGAAGCGCTGGCATGGGTTGAGGGCTGAATGTCTCCGGTCAGATTGGTATATGTCGCGTGAACTGTGTTCGTAATGGTAGAGCCATTCACCACCCCTATGGCCGTTAGGATGTCAAATTCAATTATACCTCCTATTGGAACCCCTGAAAATATGTAACTCATCTCCTGCCCATTAATGGCGCCTGATACAAAATAACCAGAACCGCTTGCATCATCGCTTACATGAGTCGCCCCTTCTGGCAGGGTGTCGTTCACCCAAATTGTGTCTGCTGTATCTCCACCAATGTTTTCCAAGGCGATCGTATATGTAAGACTATCACCCATTTCCACATCCACCTTGCTGCCTACTTTTGTTGTGTCCATATATGGCCCAGGAAGAGTCACTGTCGTATCTTCTGTAGCCTGTTTGGGTGTTATTGGAATGCCCAGCACATCTTCGGCTTCGACATCGATAATATTGGTTATCAGGCCGCTAATCGGAAGTGTTACATCAAATGATATCGTGAATGTGATTGTAGCCCCATCAGCAAGCCCTGAGAACTCAAACAATAGTGGATTGCTGGTGGTGTCTGAGCTCACAAAATGTGAATCAGAACTGCTTGTATCCGAGAGATAGACCAACCCGGATGGGGATGTATCGTTGACCCAAATAGCTCCGGTCGTGCCGTCACCGGTGTTTTCCACTGTGATCGTGTATGTTAGGGTATCTCCGATGGTCACCGGATCAGCCGAGCCCAGCTTGGTCACATCCAGGTCTGGCTCGTTCTTGTCATTTGGCTTTCCTTTTGTGTTCACTACAGATTTATACCAATCTTTGCTGCTATCATCGTCATCTGGGTAACCAGTATCCCCTAAGCGATACCGAGCATGGGTCTCTCCACTTTTTAGCCTTATTCCATTGAAGCCGTCTATCTCAACGCCGCTGGAGTCGAATATGCGAATAAGCGGGGGGTCATCGCCTAAGACTGTCCCCAAGTCCACCACCAGATATTCACTGCCTGATAGCCAGGCTCCAATAGAAGTTCCAGCAGGGAACGTGTATATTATTATGCCTGCACCTCTGCCAGCCCTGATAGTCCATCCTGATAGGTCCACTGCAACGCCAAGGGGGTTTGCCAGCTCTACCCAATCATTTGAGCCAAAAGAGCTTATTTCATTGACCACGACATTTGTTGCCTGGGCTCTTGAGGTGTACTCACTAGCTCTGGTATCATACCTATGGATGCCAAGGTCGGAAAGGTCAGAGTGCAATTCAGAGTCTTGGGTCCAGTCCGAAGTGGAAAGCCAGGCTTCAAAGTCAGATGTATCGTTGATACCGATACTTGAATAGTCAACCTGTAGCTCCAGAGAGTCCGAATCCAGCGCGGCAGAGATATTGCTCACGAAAGTCCAATTCCATTCAACATTGGATGTTCCTGAATAGGTGTAGAATATGGATGAGAGTATTCTGTTGTCCCTCCCTGTCACCTCTATTAGGGCTTCGGCTCCAAACGGCGCGCCATTAGAGTAACCGGTATCTAGGTCACGGTCGAGGTCAAGAAATACCATGGCATAATCAAGACCCTTGAGCTCCTCGATCTCAATGGGTCTAACTATTGGGGAGCTGATGTACAGCTCTCCCAGATAGGTGTCATTGCCATTGGGCCAATCACGTATGCCGTCACCATCGGTATCGATATGAGCCACCTCGTCGAAGCCGTCATTATCATCATCAGAATCATTGAACCAGTCAATGCCATCATTGTCGTAGTCCTGCCAGTTATCAGGCTCGTCTATGTCTGGAATGCCATCACCGTCGGTGTCACGGAGTGGAAGGCCGATGAATATCGACACATTTCTGCCACTGTATGGTTCGGGGTAGCTCGTTGGAATGGTTGTTTCCAGATAAGTATCGTTGCCATACGGATAATCCATCACTCCATCACCATCCACGTCCCGATTGGTCTCTCTATCGGGTATACCATCATTATTGAAATCTCCCTGGAATGCCAGAGGTTCAAGGTAGTCCGGAACTGTGTCCAGGTCATAGTCTGGCTTGGAAACCGACCGTAGTTTCACAGCTGGCACACTGGTTCCGCCAAGCATTGAGCCAGACACCTTGAATAAAAATGACAGGTCTCTGGTGCTAGCTACCATATGATAGGAGGTCAGGTCGATGTTCGGGTTGATAGCATCTCCAACCCGGTCATTGTAGGGGACGAACCTGTTCCAGTCCGCAAAGGCGCCATCAACCACCACCCAGTCCGGAATGCTCTCCAGGTAATATGAGCTCAGCTCTTGAGAGTGGAGCGTCACTGGCTCCAAAGTGGCGATGTCGGCAGGAGATACCAGACGGAGCCCAAAGGATGAGCCAGGCAAAACAGATATCGGAACATCCACGGTGGTAAAGAGCGTGATGTTGTTTCCGGGTTCCACTCTCAGGCTCGGAGAGAAGTTTACGGTGCATCCATCGATCTGGAGGTTACATGTTCCGATTATCGGATCATCCTGGCCAAACACCCCGTCTTGATTTAGATCCCTATGAAGCGAAAGAGCCTCGATCACAGTGTCGTTCCCCTGCCTGTGAAAGCGAATGGACTCAACGTCAATGCTTGAAGCCTGGGCTGAAAGCTCAAGGCTCAGAACCTCCTGGTCATCGTCAGCATGTAAAATAGGTAATGAAGGCGAATTCTGAATTACCTGAAGTGCGCCAATGGTTGGAGTAATTATCATATCTGTAAAGTCCTGGCTCATCTGAGTGACCGCCATGTTATTGGTCAGATGGAATATTGCCCTGATATTTTCTCTTAGAGTGAGGTCAATGGTTCCGGAAAGGAATTTTCCCTCTATGGTATTGCCCGATGTAGCGAGTTTGGGAGCAGTTGGAACCGGGTTGAAACCATTCCAGTCCATGGGATCAGACTCCGAATCAAAGATGAACATCGCAATGGATGTTACCCTGTTTGACCACCCATGCGTCTCCAATAGGTAATCAGCCCCCATGTCCTGAACGATATATCCAGTGTCTGGATTATTATCAGTATCCAAAAACACCCTAAGAGAATCAGTGCCAAACTCGCCTCTGAATATCTCTGGGCCAACAACTTCAAGGAAGAATGAAAGCTCTCCTGATCTGGTTGCCAGACCATAGCTCTGGATGTTGATGCTTTCGGAAATTCCATGCTCATAGCCATCATAATAAACTGCCTGACCGTCCCAGTCCGACCTATCGCCATCTATCAAAAGGCCTGGTTCGCCATCAGGAAGCAAGAAATGGGACAAAAATGGAGCACTAAGCAGTAGAATGAATATCATGCATATTGCCATGAAACTGCGCAGCATCCTGCCAGGCTCTGGCTCGAACCGACCCCTATACATCTGCCTGTTACCGTTGACAAGGCCGTTGCCGTTGACAAGGCCACGAGAGAAAAGACCATTGACAAGGCCGTTGCCGTTGACGAAGCCGTTGCCATTTATCAGGCCATTCCCGTTGATAAGGCCACGATTTGCACCTGTGCGAAGGCCATTGACGAGGCCGTTGCCATTAATCAATCCACGACCGTTGGTAAGGCCATTGACAAGACCGCGACCATTGATGGCACCTCGGCCGTTTACGAGACCGCGACCATTGATGGCACCTCGACCGTTTACGAGACCACGACCATTGATGGCTCCTCGACCGTTGATAAGACCACCAGGCAGGCCATTGACAAGACCACGACCATTGATGGCTCCACGGCCGTTGGTAAGACCATTGACCAGACCGCGGCCGTTGATGGTTCCGCGGCCGTTGCTAAGGCCGCCAGGCAGGCCATTGACAAGACCGCGACCATTGACTGCTCCACGACCGTTGGTAAGACCATTGACCAGTCCACGGCAATTTATGGCTCCACGGCCGTTTACCAAACCTCTGCCATTCACTGCACCAGTTCCATTTACAAGGCCAAAATCATCCCGGTCTGAAACCCTGATAGGGAATAGTGAATCTTTCGTGAAAGGGGTGCCATTGGTCAGGCCTAGTCCATTTACAAGGCCAAGCTTCTCACGATCCGGATAACGCTGTGGGGGCTGGGTCGAGAGGGCAGTAATTCGTTTTCCAGATGGTTGTGGGATAAGTGAGGCCTTTCCGTCTCCATCTAAAAGGATGCTATTGAGCACATCAACCTTGATGGAAGCCTCCATATCGAGGTTCAGCTCCGCAGCCTTATCGAAGCAAACCATGGCCTCTTCCTTCCGGCCAAGCATCCACAGAAGCTTGCCCTTGGAGTGCCAGGCTCGATAAAGGCCGGCATCGGCATCCAATAATTCATCAAAGAACCCAACCTGACCCTCGAGGTCGCTTACCCTACTCTCTTCCTCTGGGCTTAGGCCAGCCTTATGAGCTTTTCGTGCTGCCTTTTTCGGCATGGGTCTAGGCCTCTTTCGAGGCTGTGGAGGCTCTGGTGGCATAATCGATGCTGCAAGGGATGCCTGCTCCTCAAGAATCGACCTCTCCTGCTCAGAAATTACCTTCTCAACAAGCTCCGTTCCTACAAGTTCATCCTCAAAAATGACCTCATCATCCAAAGATGGCTCATCTACATAGGGCTCTTCTCCAATGGGAATACCGTCAACAGGAATGAGCTCATCATCAGAAGCTACTAGTTCCTCCTCAAAGATGGGTTCTTCCTCAAAGAAAGGCTCTTCCTCAAAGCCTAGTTCTCCTTCTAGAACGGACTCTTCCTCAAAGGCTGGTTCTCCTTCTGGAATGGGCTCTTCCTCAAAGAAGATTTCATCATCAGAGATGATTTCCTCGGTAGGAGCCGCATGCTCCTTCTCAAAGGCGGGTGCTTCGTCCAAGGGAAGCCCATCAACAGACATTGGCTCTTTTTCCAGGGAAGATTCAGCATCAGGCGCCACCGGCTCATCAGGTATCTGGGCTTGGGACTCTTCCTCCACTACACCCTTCCATCTCTTCCTGAAGTCCTGGGATATCCCTCCCTTCCTCCTCTTGGGTTTTGCTGACCCGGTGCCTGCACTGTGGCCGCACAAAGCGCAGTGGTCAGCACCCTCCATCAATGGAGCGCCACAGTTGGCACACAATCCGTCTGTTGGCAGGTCTGGTGCTTGTGGCTCAAAGTCTCCACTGGGCTCAGGATCCTGTGTCTCAGGTTCTAGGGCAATGTCAAAAATGTCATCAATGTCGGGAAGCTCTTCTGGTTTGGAGGTTATGGATGGAGCCAATGGAGCAGGCTCAAGCTCCTCCTCGATCTCGTCCACTTCAAACATGGGTGCTTCTACAAACTCATCGGCCTCAATGCCAATGTCATCATCAAACACACCTTCTCGGGGGATGGTGCCACCTGCCAGTTCTTCCTCGTCGATCTGAGTCCCACAAACTGGGCAGTCCTCCAACTCCTCTGAAAGCAATGCTCCGCAATCTTTGCAGATATACAACTCCTGGATCTCTGGCTTCTCGTCCTCTACGGGTCCGGCGACTCCTTCCTCATCAAGCTCAGATGCTCCTTCCTCCTCGAAGATGCCCATGAACTTCTCCAGCTCATCCATCTGGGCTCTTTCCTCTTTAGCGGAGGATTCGTCGCTAACCTCTTCAGGCAATGCCTCTCTAGCAGTTCCTTCCCATGCAAGCTCACTCTCAGAAACTGCCTTCTCAACAAGCTCCGCCTCTACAACTTCCCCCTCATCACGCTTCCCCTCGACAAGAACCTCTTCAGCAAGTTCATCCTCGACGAGCTCGTCTATGCTGTCGAATGCCATTCCACAGAGCACGCAGCTGGCCATATCCGAGCTGTTGGTGGCGCCACACTTTGGGCAGGTTCTCATCTCAATACTATCCTGCTCACTGGCACCAGCTGTGTCGTCAGTAGCAGAATCAACATCACCATCCAGCTCTGGCTGTTCACCCAAGCCCAGGAACGCTCTTGCGGCCTGTATGGCCTCATCCTCTTCTTCATCAACTTTCACTTTCTCGACATCAGCTTCAAGTTCTGACCCGAGTTCTGACCCAAGTTCAGACCCAAGTTCAGATTCAGCAACTGCTCCTGTATCAGCATCAAAGCCTGAACCAGAACTGATATCGACCTCACCAGATACAACGTCGGCTTCGGCATCAGCTTTGACAGCGGCCTCGATACCGATCTCTGCATCGGCCTCAGCACCGGCCTCAACACCAACTTCATCATCGGCCTCAAACAATGCACCGCATATCTGGCACCCCTCTGCGCCTGCCGGTACGAATGCCCCGCAATTCGGGCACATATCCAGCTCATTATCCCCACGATACCAGTAACCATCCTGATCCTTATCTGCCTGAGATCTTCCTGCAACTTCGGCTTTCTGAACCTCTTCGGCATCCTCTGATGTGTCCTGCTCATCGCCAGCCTCGAACACAGCGCCACAAATCCCGCATTCTTCGGAGTCGGGAGGCACAAAAGCCCCACAGTTGGGACACATCTCTATGTGAGTCTCGTCCTTGTACCAGTAACCGTCACGATCCTCGTCTTCTGGGATATGGACTTCTTCGCCACCCTCCTCGCCATCATCTTCCTCGACCCCGCCAAACACGGCGCCGCAGATCTGGCATTCCTCTGAGTCAGGAGGCACGAAAGCACCACAGTTCGGGCACATCTCCAGGCTTGCCTCGTCCTTGTACCAGTAGCCGTCTGTGTCTGATCCGGCTTTTCCTCCTGGCTCTAGCTCACCGTCAGATGCTTCTCCAGTGGCAGCCTCGGAGCCATCCCCAACAGCAACACCATCATCCTCATCTGTGCCAGCCTCGAACACTGCACCGCAAATACCGCATTCCTCTGAATCTGGAGGAACAAAGGCGCCGCAGTTCGGGCACATCTCCAGGTTTGCCCCATCCTTGTACCAGTAGCCATCAGTATCAGGTCCAGCTTCTGCTCCTGGCCCTAGCTCACCTTCAGATGCTTCTCCAGTGGCAGCCTCAGAGCCATCCTCAACATCAATCCCTTCATCGTTTTTTGTGCTGGCCTCGAACACAGCACCGCATATCTGGCATTCCTCTGAATCTGGAGGCACAAAGGCACCGCAGTTCGGGCACATCTCCAGGCTTGCCTCATCCTTGTACCAGTAGCCATCAGTATCAGAACCGGTTCCTGCCTTTGGCTTACCACCAGATGAGTCTTCAGTGGCAGGCTCGGAACCGTCCTCAACAGCAACACCATCATCCTCATCTGTGCCAGCCTCGAACACTGCACCGCAGATCTGGCATTCCTCTGAATCTGGAGGTACGAAAGCACCGCAATTGGGGCACATCTCCAGGTTCGATTCGGTCTTGTACCAGTAATCGTCAGTCTCCTGGCCAGTCAAGGCTTCATCAGCCTTTCGCTCAGCTTCCCTTTGGACCGCTTCCTCAACTTTGATTCTAGCATGCTCAAGAAGGTTTACGGCCAATACAGCTCCAAAGCCTCCAAGAACTAGAATGTCATGGATATCGGCGGAGAGCAATCTCTTCCATGAGTCGTAACCGGCTTCCACCAGCAATTGGGCCTTCAAAGGGCCAATTTTTGGAACTCGTTGGAGCTCCTCCACAAAATCCTTGGTCATTATACATGCATCCAAGACGCTTGACCCGTCTTAGTATAGAGAACATATTAATGCATTATAACAATAGGATAGACACGTATCTATTATAGATAACATTAAGGCTTACAAAAATTTGTATGTATGCATCATGTGTTAGGCCAAAACGAAAGTAGAGATGATTGGAAAACCCTTTCTTGCCAAAATAGTCAGATCCGGACTTCGCTGAAAGGGTCGGTAGAGACTATCAGGGTGTGAACCTCCCTGTCCATTTTTAGCTTTAGTATGAGCTCAAGGTCGGTCATTCTTACCACTTCAGGACTTAACCCTTCCTCTTTTAGCTTGTTGAGCAGCCGCTCCTTGAAACTTCTGGTTCTGGCGCTTCGACCCTCGCTAAGGGTTGCCAGCAATGCTGTTGGGTAGTAGCGGCGAAACCTGCCATCCTCGACAACCTCCAGCAGACCCTGGACCTGGAGCTCCTTTGCGTGCTTTCCTGTGGTCTGATGTGCGGTATTGAGCCTTGCTCCCAGCTCCTTTTGGGTCGAACCAGGGGATCTTAATATCTCCATGAACATAGCTCTGGTCCGTGACCTGTTCAGGAGAAGAAGTATCGGAAGTTCGTCTGGGTCAAGCAATCCCACAGGGCAGAAAGCGCATCTTCCTCCACTGCGAACCTGGAAGATGTATTGCCCCTGACGTAGCTTATCCAGATGCCACCTGAGGGTGTGCATGTCCATCCCCAACCCTGATGAGATATCTCCCTGATAGGAGCCTGGATGTTTGCATAAAAAAGTGTAGATGTTTCTCCGTCTTTCATTGACCAGAGGAGAGCGAAGACCCCTGCGCTTTTTGATGCCTGCAGATGGCAAGATATCTTTGCCAAGCGCCTTGTTCAAAGCCTTTCCCATTCTCTGGGGCATGCATTCATCCTCAGAGATACTCTTCGAGTATGTATTTGACTAGCTCTTCGGCAGGCAGGTCCTCAAAATCACCGTCAGTGAGCTCACCAAGGGTTTTTGCCATGTGAGTGGCAACAGATGCAGGTAGCTTGCTGCTCTTCAGAATTGATTCTAGCTCCATTGGAATGGTCCTTGAGTCATCCACACGATATTCTCCATGCTGGACTATTAGCCCCAGCCCTTTTATTATACGGTATGGGTGGGAAAGTTCGCTATGACGGGTGGATCTTGCTTTAACTATCTTGAGCATCCTGTAGGCTCCGCCTTCCATTGCCCGATAACGCAGGTGCATGACACAATCAGCCAGGTACATCGGGATGATAGTTTCGGATCCAGACAGGTCACTGGCTGTACCATGCTCTTCAAGGGTGCACAGCACGGTCCCGACCTTCCTGGTCTGCTTGAGTAGAAATGATATCAGGTCCCGTTGCTCATAATGATCCTTGGTGGACCACATCACAGGGGTCAGAGGATCGACGACTATCCTAGCATTCGAGCCCTTCCAATCCTCCACAAAGGATGGCAATTCCTTTCTGATGAAGGTGGAAAACTCCCTGCCAGAGGCATCAATGAACACAAGCTGCTCCTCCTCCAGGTACCTAAGGATGTCTGGCCAACCCATCTCTACGGCCTCGCGTATTATCTGCTCCTTGTTCTCGTCCAGGCTGACAAATATCGCTTCCTGGCCAAGCTCCAGTCCTCTTCGAATGAACTGGGTGGCAAAGGTGGTCTTGCCTGCGCCTGAGCAACCAATGACAACTGTGGTGGAGTTCTCGTTGATCCCGCCATCCAGAAGTGGGTTCAATCCGTAAATGCCGCTCTTGATCTTCTTCAACGGAATACCTAATTGTTCATGTTAGCCTATGTTTATTTAGTTTTTGGAGTAAAATTAGTTTTTTGGTGGAATTAGTGTCTAGAATGAGACCTTTAGTGAAACTTTGGAGTGGAACAAAAGTGCTGCTAACGATTTAAACAATATCTAGCATCTAGCAAACATTTACACCAGGGCGAAGGTCAACCTACCTGAAGCTCCCAGAGGTCGGTCTCGGGATTAAGCTCCCTTATCATTTTTGCCTTGCTTATCTTGTAAACTGCAATCTCATTTAGAACCCAGACAGTCCCTCTGTTGAGGTGGCCTCCAATGACCTTGTGGTCAGAGCCAGCTAGGTTTACATGGACGTGTATCATCATCTTCCCTTTACTGTTCCTGGCTGCAGTTCCCTGCATGGATGTCAGCTCGTGTGGCTCTACATGATGTTGAGTGTCATAGCCCTCTTCCTTGCCAGCAAAATAGCTCAGCTCAAAATCGGTCATCATGCCAATGCCAACAGCAATAACTGCCGAGTCAATGCCATATTTCTCCAATGCCGCTTCCATGCTGGAGTGGAAGTCCTCGCCTGGATGCAATCGAATTATCAATACCTCGTTGTCAAGTGATGTCTGCATGAGCTTCCCTGTGAATGAAAACGAATTTGATGCTTATAGTCTTGATGGTTGCCTGCACCCAATTGTTTTCTTCAGGCTGTTGTAGCATTTGCTATTCATATGGTTATTCGGCTGATTATTCGATTTGAAAGCCAACTCTTTATTCCTAATTTATTACTAATTTACGTTATGAAAGTGCAGGAAGGAATTTCTCGAAAAGAGGGAGCGAAAAGGACGGCAATACCGCCTTGATAAAAGCTTCCTGGCCAGAATATGTGGGAGAGATTTTCTTGAGGATTAGTAATAACAGAGTTTATTCCTAATTTATTCCTAATCCATTCCTATTCAAACAGCCACCCACGCCTGATAATTCTCGACATTGGACTCTGAATATCGACCATTCTAATCTCTCGGCCCCTTCAGCCATCTCAACATCTTGGCCGCTGCTGCTGCTGCTCCAAAACCGTTGTCGATATTGACCACTGTTATGCCTGGAGCGCAGGAGTTAAGCATTCCCAGAACAGCGGAGAGCCCCCCCATTCCAGTTCCGTATCCCACCGAGGTTGGAACTCCAATCACTGGGGTCTTGATTCCTCCAGCGATCACCGACGGTAGAGCGCCTTCCATGCCTGCAACAACTATCAGAACATCCAGGTCGTGCTCTGTTATGAGTTGGACAGCTTGCTCCACCCTGTGGATGCCAGCAACTCCGCAGTCATAGCAACGATGGACCTTTAGACCCATGAACTCAGCAGATATTGCTGCTTCTTCAGCCACAAAATAATCAGAGGCTCCAGCAGAGAGTATTCCGATGTTTCCCTTTGAGTCAGGCCACTTGTAACCCTGCTGGGTCATCACCATGGTACCTGCAGTCCGGTCATAGGAATGCATGATATCCTCGAAATTCTCAAGCAACATATCGATCTGTTGGTCTGTTGCCTTGGTGACCAGCACTTTTCCGTCTGGAAGTAGACCCATCACTGCTCCGATCAGCTGGGAGTCATCCTTGAACCTGGCAAACACCGCCTCTGGTATGCTGGATCTAGCCTCTCGCCCGGGATCTGCCTTCACGGGCGTGTCCTCATTCATGTTCTCACCCTCCCATTTGCGTATTCATCATGACACTATCCATATCCCATTCTTGCTTGTGCTCATACCCATACCTGCCTGTAATCATATCCTCAAGCCTTCCCTAGGTCATTGGCACCACCCATCTTATATCCTTCCAAGTCCAAAGCAACGTGCAAAAAGCCCAAAGCCTTGATTGGCGGCACAATATCCCGTAGCTCAGCTAGGTTGGGTGTTTCGTCAGGGCCAAGCTCGATCCTAGCAAGCTCGCCTTGATGCCGTACCCGAACCTCACGATATCCCTGGCTCTTGAGCAGGTCTTCAGCCTTCTCTATCATTGTAAGCTTCTGCATGGTTATCTCACTGCCCCATGGGATACGGGAGGCCAAACAGGCCATTGCCGGCTTATCCCAGGTGGATAGCCCAAGCATTCTGGATATCTCACGGATATGTTCCTTGGTAAGGCCAGCATCCTGAAAAGGGCTAATAACCCCTAGCTCACCTGTAGCTTTGGCACCAGGACGATAATCTGAAAGGTCGTCAATGTTGGACCCATCCAGCAGATGTGAGCAACCTCTGGATGTCATCAGCTCTTTTAGAGCTCCGAACAACTCCAGCTTGCAATGATAGCAGCGTTTCGAACCGTTCCTGAGAATGGCTGGATCTGCAAATATGTCATGCTTCACCACCTCCAACTGGAGCTTATGGTCTCTAGCAAAGCTCATTGCAAACTCCAGCTCCTTTCGAGGTATGAAAGGGGAATCGATCAGACCAAGTTGGGTATCCGGCACAAGGCTTGAAGCAATAAAGGCCAGCAGGGAACTGTCTACCCCGCCTGAGAACGCCACCAATGGCCTTTCCATTTCCTTTAAAGCACGAATGAGAGTGCGAAAACGCTCTCCACTGTCCTGAGACATCTTGTCTGCAATGCTTAAAAGGTCAGTTTCATCCATGCATCCCTATAATTTGCCCAAACCTACTTAAAGATACCATTGAAAGGAGTATCTGTATCATTCCTTGGTAAGGCTTGCACTCATGCCGCAGCTCGGACATGTGATGGACTTATTTTTGGGGTTGAAATTAAAATCTTTTTTGCACGACGGACAGGTCACACTGGGCAAATAACTCCGAGAAGAGGGCTTAGTGGTTGCCGAGGCCATGGTTGTTACAGGAGGTGTAACAGGAGGAGTTACAGGAGGGGTGGTTGCTGAGGGAGCCTTATTCACTTCAGGAGGTAGTATCTGAATCTGAGGCGAAGGTGCAACTGACACACTGGCGGTAACGTTCTGATAGGGCTGCTCGATATTGACAGTGACACCATTATGCTGCCCATAGCTGGGATGATTCGAGGATATGTGGGCGATGAAGGCTGAACCAGCACCTATCATCCCCGAGGGAACTAAGAACATGCTAAGTTGGACGATTGCCTGACCCCAATCCACATTTGGAGTGTAGGAGTATCCAGCAGAAGTGGTAAAAGTCACTGGAAACTTGATGCTGATAGCTACTGCTAAAAATGAGATTATGATTAACATGAGAAGCAGATAGCCTATCATTCCAGAGACACTGCCAATTAGAATAGCGGAAAACCTGCTACTACTAGACCGGCCCTGTGATGCGCCTGTGAACAATGAGATTATCGGAGAAACGATTATAACAAGTAAGCACCCAGCGAGGCCGAACACGCCAGACAAAACGGAGTAGGAACCATTCAAAAAAACTATAGAGGAAAAATATGCCAGGCCAAATGCCAGGCCAACAAGAACAAAATATGTTACGCCAAAACCTATGCTTTTTACAAGCTCTATCTCTTTTTGATCCATTCTAATCTCCGATGGAGTATCGGAATTTACCTCTTAATATTTTCACTCGCCTTTACATGCACGAAAGCAACGTTATTTGATATACCAGTAAGCCTCATCCAGCCAATAAGATAAACCAGCCCTCTGTTTACTGAGCAGAAGGCGGCTTCTATCATCTAAGCCGAGAGCTCTCAATTCTAGATCTTGTATTGGAAAGGATAACTTCTTCTGATGCACTCAAGAAAATGTTTCTGCATTGGTCAAAAAACAAATAGGCACGTGGTCAAATCTCATTCCTTGCTAGCACTTCCCTTCATGCCACAGTTCGGGCAAGTTATGGATCGGTGTTCAGGGTTGAACCGGAATTCGGTATTGCATTCTGGGCATGTGATGCTGGGTAGGGGCTTGCCCAGTGTGGTCTCTGGCGCCTGTGGACTTTGGCTTCGATTTGGACTTAGACTTGGACTTGGACTTTGACTTCGATTTGGACTTAGACTTTGGCCTGGACTTTGATATTGATTTCGATTTTGGGTAGATGGCCGGGGGGCTACTGCCATAGGAACAGGCGAGGTGTGAGGTGGTCGTGGTTGAGGATACGGGCTTCCCATCGGTTGCTGTGGATGCCCATAGGCGTTGGGAGCATACCCAGTTGGTGTGTCTGGGAAATACCCGACAGGAGCCGGGCGCAGGAAAAAATATGCCAGGAAAGACGTGCCAGCTCCAATGAATCCTGCTGGCAGGAAGAATATGGCCATCCCGTATAATACAAGACCCCAGTCAACGTTCGAATAGTAGAAGTCTGTAGTTGAGGTGGTGGTGCCAGGCGGATATTTTATTCCCATAGCAGCCGCCATGAGGCCGATCACAATGAACATGAGAAGCATGTATCCCACCATTCCAGATATGCCGCCGCTGAGAATAGCGGAAATTGTGTTCTTACTGGTTCTGCCCTGGATCATGCCTGTGAACAGGGCGAGAATTGGCGCAATTACTATGAATAACAGGCTTCCAACTAAGCTAAACATTCCCATCACCAGAGAAGTTGAGGAATCTAAGGTGACTATCGAGAGAAAGGTGCCAATGCCAAATCCGAGGCCAACCACGATGAAGCATGCTATGCCAAATACTATGCTTTTTAAAAGGCTCATCTCTGTTCGTTCCATATCGATCTCCAATAGGGATATCGAAAATGGGCTTTTTATGTCTTTCACAGCAAAGAGCCGAGCCGTATATCTCACAGGAAAAATGGTGCGGGAACTAGCTATTACCTGTTGCCAGGCAACCACGATATAATGAGTACAATTGCCCTAGCCGTCCTCATTCGCCTAGCTGAATTACTCTGCCCTCTTTTGCAGACTGGAACGATGCTTCTATCATCTGGACAGAGCGTTTACCGACCTGAACATCACACTGAGGAGAGCAGATTCCCTTGACGCACTCAAGAAAATGTCTCTGCTCCTCCTTCAGAGGCTCCTGCTTCTCGAACTTCACAGGTGTCTGCTCCCCCTGGGTGGATACCAGGTTCTCTTCACTGCCATCTTCATCATCGCCTCCTGAATCGCCGCTCTCTTCAGGATCCCTTTCTATGCTGGCTGGAAACAATGAAAGCTCGTCATGGACCATGTAGTCCACCTTGACGCTGGCCTTGGTCCCTACCACGATAAGGTCGCGTCTCCTCACTGTAGGGTCAAGCCAGCTTTCCGTTGCATAGGCCAACTGACCCCCTGGGAACTCCATGGTAATGGCGGTATGCTCATCAATGCCAGGTCTGTACCAGCTTCCAATGCTAGCTGAAATGGAGTCCGGCTTGGGTTGGTCCAGAATATGGCAGAATAGATCCAATTCGTGAACTGCAAGTGCATGTATAACTCCCATGTCAGGTCTTGGAGCTCTGTAGGCCAGCCTGGAGCTGGACATGTAAAGAACCTCGCCAAGCTCTCCATCGGAAAGCATCTGCTTGAGCTTTCGGATGGCAGGGTGAAACCGGAAAATATGGCCGACCATGAGGTGCTTACCGGTTGTTTCCACCAGATCCACAAGTTCCTTGGCCTCTTCGCTGGTCTGGGTCATCGGCTTCTCAACAAGAACGTGCTTGCCAGCCTTTAGAAATTCCCTGGCCATGATAAAATGAAACGGTGTGGGTGTTGCAATGCAAACACCGTCAAGGTCAGGATCAGTTGCCAGAGAGACCGGGTCAGATGTCCAATCAACTCCGTATTGCTCGGCCTGCTCCCTTACGCGGGTCTCTTCCAGGTCGCACAGCACCAGCTCATCAAGCTCTCCAACCATCTTGAGCTCAGAGAATCCTCTCGCATGATTTTTTCCCCATCCCCCGGTTCCAATAACAGCCAGTTTCACCATTGATGTCAACTCCTAAATTATCTCAGCCATCTGTATCCATATCTCGATCTGAGCGCTATCAACCTCAATCTGAGCGGTCGCAACCTCAACCCCCAAAGAAATTCCGTATCGAGGCGCACACCCGCTCCACCATCTCCTTGGTCAGCATTGGATGCATTGGCAGGGAAATGATCCGGTCAACGCAGGCATCGGTGTGTGGCAGAGAGGTCATGTCGATGTGCTGTTCGATGCAGGGCTGCTTGTGCAAAGGTACTGGATAATATATTCCGGTTGCTACATCGTTCTTGTTCAGGTACTCGGCCAGTCCGTCTCTATCAGGAACCTGAATGGTATAGACATAATACGCATGCTCAGCCCATTCCATGGTTCTGGGTGTGATGACATCGGGCAGGTCTGCCAACAGCTCGCTGTACACAGATGCCCACTTTCTTCTGGCCTCCACCCAACCAGGCAGCTTCCTGAGTTGAGCCCTACCAACTGCTGAAGGGAGCTCACTGAGCCTGAAGTTAAAGCCAAGGATGTCGTGAACGTATTTGCTGGATCTTCCCTGATTGATAAGCTTGGAAACCTTTCCTGCCAGCTCCTCATCGCTGGTCACAACCATGCCTCCATCGCCAGCAACCGTCATGTTCTTCGAGGGGAAGAAGCTAAAGCAAGCTGCATGCCCAAGTGAGCCAGCTTTTCTCCCTTTGTAGGTTGCTCCATGAGACTGGCAGGCATCCTCGATAAGGGTCAAGCCATTCTCGTTGGCAAGCTCCATTAGTGGGGCCATATCTGCTGTATGGCCGTAGAGATGGACCGGTACGATTGCCTTTGTCCTCTCGGTTATCAGAGGCTTTACTGTATCAGCAGTGATGGTGTAAGTATCTGGGTCAATATCAGCAAACACTGGCTTGACACCTAGATGCATCGCAGGGGTAACGGTGGCAGCGAAAGTATGCGAAGGCGCGATGATCTCATCACCTGGCTTAAGACCCAGAGCGGAATATAGAGCAAAAAGGGCTGTGGTGCCTGATGATGTTGCGACTCCGTGGCCGGCACCGCAAAAATCTGCAAATTCCTGCCCGAATGCCTTGACCTCGGGGCCGTTTATGTAATAGCCGCCATCCAGAACATCCATTGCTGCCTTTCTGATGTCATCGTCAACAAACATCTTGACAAGTTGTATCCTTTCACTCATACTTTTTCCTCCTATTTATCGCCTTATCACAATAATTCATTTATTCTCTCATCTGTAGACATATAACAATTATGCCAGCACTCACGCTCTTTCCTCCCATTCATAGGGAGTGTCGTAAAAATGAAGCAGGCAATCAAGGTCGTCCAGTGATTTCATAACTCTTGCTGGGCTGCCCACTGCAACCACGTTATCTGGTATGTCCCGGGTCACTACCGAGCCAGCACCTATTAGGGAATTTTTACCTATTCTGACCCTTGGCATGAGGGTCACGTTTCCACCGATCTTGGCGTTCTCGCCAATGTAATTGGATCTGGCACACTCCTCGAATGAGGGACAAGGTGGGTGAATGGTGTTGAGGACGACAACGCCTGGGCCTAGCCACGCTTTCTTGCCGATCTCCACGAATTCCGGTATGAAACAGTTGGAGTGTATTCGCACCCCGTCTCCAATGATGTTGTCCCGCTCCACCACGCTATGAGTGCCTATGCTGACATCGTTGCCTATGAGGTTGTTCTCCCTGACCATGACGCCATGGCCGGTCTGGAAGTTGTTGCCGATTATGTTGCCTGCATACAACACAGAATGGGACCTAATCACTGCATTCTCGCCTATGCGAAGTGGCTCAAAAGTCTTGCCGGGTGGGCACTGCCCTATGAGCACGAACTGCTCAAGCCTGTGGTTCTTTCCTATCACCACGTTGTTTGGTATGGGGGATTGTTCCATCTATGACACCTCCAATATCTCCTCAAGGATCGCATCCAGAGCCGCATCCAGATATACCTCATGGTTGGCACCATGGCTTCGTCCAGATTTGCCTCCTGGGTTGGCTCCAAGGCTGCCTCCAAGATTGACTTCAGGATTATCCTGGGAAACAGGTAAAATCCTAACGTGTCTTTAATGTTTTCCTACAGAGCACAAACTATTCTTAGCTGGCCTCATTACATTTTCACTGCTGTTCCAAAGGCAATGAGTTCAGCGGCTCCCACCATGGTCTGGGCAGTTGCGTATCTCATGCCTACGATAGCATCGGCATCGATCCGTCTTGCATCCTCTATGACCCTCTGCATGGCAGTTCTTCTGGCCTCTTCCATCAGCTCAGTATAACCTTTTGCTTCGCCGCCAACGATGCTTCTAAAACCAGCACCGATATCCTTTCCGATGTGTTTTGTCTGGACGCAGGAGCCAAAAACAACTCCCAGCACCTCGGTTATCTTTTTTCCTGGTATATTCTCAGTTGTTGTCACAAGCATTTCATTCCTCCTAATTTCAGGGTCTCGCCCCTATCATTTTAGAATATCATTCCTCCAGTTCAATATCTCATTCCTCCGGTTCGATATATCATTCCCCTCATTTTTGAATCATTTCTGCTCATCCAATTATTTCAAGCCGTCTAAAACTCATATCCACATTTTGCACATCTAAAGTCGTTGCCATCAAACTTCAACTTGGAGCTTGTACACTTTGGACAATTCCCAAGCACCCGCTCGTCCATTTGCCTGAGGCGTTTAAGCTCTTTTTCAGCAAGCTGGGAGAGGTTTATCCAGCCATTCTTCTTCCACCATGACCAGATCTCATCGTTTAGGGTGATCGTCACTTTCTGCATTTTTTTCACCTTGTCATTCAAAGTAGCAGACTGGCCACAATAAATGCCACTCCGGTACCCATTACTCCAAAGGCCTTTATCCTGGCGTTTCCGGGAAAATTGATAACTTTTTCCAGGCCTGGAAAAAGGAGAGCTAGAACCCCGAAACCGATCAGAAATGAGCCAATCAAAATCAATATTGAGTAATCCATTCTGTTACACTCCGATAGTTCGGCTATACGTGTATACACGTGTTAATACATATAGATGTTGGTGATGCCGCCATATGTTTAGTGTTGCCCGATTTCGTTGCCAAATTCTTTTACGGTATAAGGACAATACGCTATGTGATGATTCCCATCCAGATTCAAAAGCTCATGGACGAGGCGAAGATTGCCTACTCCAGCTTCGAGTTTGCAAAGGCCTTCAATGCCTATGAAATGGCCTTGAAAGAATTGAACAAGGAAGCTGGCCAGAGGATGGACAGAAGGGTTTGGGCTCAAATCTACAAGGGCATGATTGATTCATTGGACATGGACGGTGATTGGCTCAAAGCCCTGGAATACGCAGGCATCCTCATCACCGAGGCTAAGATGAAGAATGAGATTAAGATAGAGATAGAAACACGGCTCATGACCTGCAAGATACTCTTAAACCATGGTAGCTGGGAAGAAGCAAGAAAAAGATTCGATTCGACTCTAAAACTAGCAGAACAAAGCGGTGCCGACATGGATATTGGCCAGTGCATCTACGGCATAGCATATATTGACTGGAGGAAAGGAGATATGCAAGGCGCCATGTTCAAAACTGAAAAGGCTCTGTCTTATATCAGGGGGCATGGACAAAAAATACTAGAAGCAAAGACTATCATCCTCAAGGCCTCCATCGAGGATGCCATGGGAAACCCCGAAGAAGCTATTAAACTTTTTAAGGAAGCAATAGAGACCCTTACCGGCCTGGAAGAGAATGAGGAGCTGGCTAGAGCCTACAACAACCTAGGAGAGGTTTACAAAGGCATCGAAGACTACACATCTGCATCTGAGCAATATGAAGCCTGTGTCAAGGTTTCCAGAAAGGTTAAGAGCAAGCGCAGTGAACTTTATGGACTGAGCAATGCTGCCGAGTGCTACGCCTACATAGGCCGCCCCGATGATGCTAGAAAGATGTTGACCCAAGTTGAAAAAATCTTGAAAAAGACGCATGAGAGATACATAATGGCTCAAATACACTACATACTGGGTGTTATTGCCAACGTCGAAAAAGACTACAGGAGTGCCGTCAAGGAGTACGAAATTGCCATTGACAAGATGATAAAAATGGGTGAACCCCCCTATGATATGGGTCTTGTATTCTTCAGATATGGAGAAGCACTTAAGGCTCTAGAGGACGAAACCGAAGCCAGGCAGGCGTTCGACAGGGCGGAAAGCTATTTTAAGAAGATTGATTCAAAATTATACCTAAAAAAACTGCGAGATTTACGGGATTGAATAAATACTCCAGGAACTTCATTTTGCCCTCCCTTATTAGCGCTGCTTTACCAAAAGCCTAAAGTAAGTCCCTACGGATTGTGATTACGGTGTTCCAATGAAAGCCCTCATTGTTATTCTTTGCATTTTGGCCCTAGTAATAAACGCTTATTCTGGAGTTCTCCTGATTAACGAGACCGATATCGCAGGGTCAGGTGATGATGGAGGAGACGGAGGCGATGGCGGAGATGGAGGGGACGGTGGAGATGGCGGAGACGGAGGGGACGGTGGAGATGGAGGGGACGGCACTCCTGCCAACATTACATACGCTCAGATGCCTGAACGAAAGCTCTACGAGATATTCCAGTACGACCAAGAAATCTTTTTTGAGACATACTGGTCCAACACTACCACTGGTAACTGGACACGAATGACCATATCCAGCGATGGCCAGATGCGCGAGAAGGTGCCAGGTATCAAGAAGGAGCGAGACGGCTTTGGCACTACCCACTCTGTCATGGAGATGAACGGCCTCTTCACTGGTGCTCTCACAGTAGTGATTGCCGGTTCCGACTCCGAAACTGCCACGATTACCGCGGCCTACGACATCAACAGGTACGATTACAAGGATCTGGACGAGAAGAATATCATTCAGACCCTTACCTTCATCAATCTATCACTGGATGCTCCTTTGCCATCTTTTGACCTTCAGGTCCCAATTGCAATGGAAGGAAAGCTCAGAACCTTTGTGGATCCCAATACTCCGGTGGAGACTTCCATCGAGGACAGAGTCTTCGGCCAGGGTCAGAACCTGTCAGTAAGCGATACTGGAAACATCACCCAAGGGTATTCGACCTATGGATGGGACGTGGAGGCTACAGAGGAGATGAATGGCTTCGACACTGTCCGCCTGAATGTCAGCACCACCCTCTGGGCGGATGAGAACTGGACCGGGCTTCCGTTCTACAGAAAATTCTGGATTTCCAGTGAGGTTAGCCAACCAGTAAAGTTCGAGACATACACAGGCATGCATTTCGAAGACGAAGAAGGGGAGTTCTACATAATTACCAAGCTCACAAAGACACTCCAAACTAGCGGATTCACCAAAGGGAGCCAGCCCATTCCCTGGGGATCCTGCCAGGCAACAGGAGATAGTGGAAGCCATTTCAAAACAAAGAACCCAATAGGCGACTATGAGAGCTGGGAATTCATGGGTGAAGCTGGTGAGAGTTACGGAGACAGTTCCAGCTCCTTCAGGTTCAGCCCCCAGGAAGCAATTGATTATGCCATTTCAAATACAGGCGAAGATGGAGGACTCCAGCAATTCCTGGATACCTACAACACCCCAGACAATCCAGTATTTATCTCTGAAGCATGGTACAACGCTTCATTAGAGCATCCTAATTTCCCAAACGACGTCAGTGGAACCTATGGATGGAACCTGACCTTCTCTAAACCAAACACTGAAATAACGGATTGGAGAGAGAGACGGAACCTTCATGAAAGATACAATGTGCTGGTTCAGGAAGAATGGGAGAAATCCAACCTTCCGCTGTCTCAAGATTACACTTCCAGCACTCACATTGAAAAAGACTTAGGCACCATAAACGGAACTGGATGGCTTAAAAAATCCAGTCTTCCCACCAAGGTACTGACAATATCATCACTGGAGGACATACTAAGAGATGACCCCGAAATAGAGGCAGGACTCTATCACCCCATAACTAACAGAATAGACTGGGGGGATGGCGAGACCCACGTTTACCTAACCCAGGATGATGGCGAGACCGAGGAGGGGGCATTTGACGTTCTTATGCAATTCACAGATTTCTCGATGCCTAGAGTGAAGTATGGATGGGCAGTGCAAAAAGGTGGCGCCTTTGCGACAGGTGATATGTTCATGGCAGCTGTGGATGCAGGCACCGGGCAGTATGTCTATGTTGCCGAGATTTCCACCAACATACCAGTTGGAGACCTGTTCTTTTAACCCTACTAGTGTCAAGACAAGCAAGTTATGTTACATAACTCAAAAAGCCACTGTTATGTGTAATCCGTCGTCCAGTATATCCCGCAGCCTGAAGCTGACCTGTTTGTTAATGTGTATAAATTAAATTGTCACAACACTAGCGATGTTGCCCAGTGAGTGATTGGTAAAAAAGAATCTTTTACCCATTGTTCTCATTCTTAAAAATAGGAACCATTTGCCCCATGAATTTGTAATGAATTTTAAAGGTAATTCTCAGAGCTTGCCTTTCACTCCGCAATGTGGGCAGGTCACTATAGCTCCAGGTACCTTCTGGCTTGCCAATATCCTGAACTCCTGGGAGCACTTCGGGCACACCATGTTAACAGTCTGGGGCTCTGCTGGTGCCTGTGGAGCGGCCATTGGTGGGGTAGCCATCTGTGGTTGTCCTGCTTGCTGAATGGCACGATTGGCAACCGGGCCGCTGAGCATTCCCTCATGGGCGTGTCTTTCTTCAAGGATGGACTCACCCATTGCCTCACGCATGTTCTTCTCATATCTTTTGCGGGAAAGTATGGCGTTCTCGACCAGAAGTGCAATACCGATTATCAGGAAAAATATCAACTTGAGCAGAGTAAGAAGCTCCTGGGTGGCGCTGATCGTGCCAGCCATGAAACCAGAGAGGTAATACATCCCCAAACCCAGTTGCAATCCTCCAATGGCATATACAAAACCCTTTGGCATCATGAAGGCTGCAATCAGGGCGGTGATTATCGCAATTATCGAGATAAGCACCATAAGCAGGTCAAGTTCAGAAATATTAGCACCCAGATAAGTCATAAATCAGGTTGTACTTAAGGTTTAAGTAGTTTCCAGTAACTGCCAAAAGCCATGGATTCAGCAGGGTTTGGCAAAAGAAAGATAATTGGGCTGATTATTGTAGCATTATTGGTCTCTACCACTTTGGTCACATTCATCAGCCAGGACATGCCCTGGGCAACCCTGGATACAAGTATCAAGACCGGCGCTGGTGATATACGGGTCAATGCCACCATTACCCAGCACACCATAAACTATACTGGAGCCCTGGACTCCAGCGGCGGCGGTCTTGGACTTGGCTCATCTTTGGGGCTTGACAGTGGTGGGCAAAATATCTCAGCAGAGAAGGAGATGCTAGAAGGCTTTGACAACTTTACAGCACTTTTTGGAATTCTCATAGCCTCCTATAACAATAGAACATACAAGGCCCAATACTCCACCTGGGATGCTTCAGCAGATGTCGATGTCAACCTACAGACCGACAGGATACCCTGGTTCCCAGCAGGAATGGCTCAACAATTCGAGGCCAGGATAAGCTTAGGCGCTGTTGCAGGAAACTTCGACAGGATCGAGCTGGAGAAGTTAGAATTGAGATTATATCGCGACTTTGACGAAACTAGCAGTGTGCCTGATTTTACTGATTTCATAACCTTGAAAACCATTTCAATGGATGATATCCTCCGTACCCAGGATGATGTGGTGGTATTGAACCTGGAAGGTGTCAACCCAAGGGACGAGAGAAGGGTGGGATACGCAATTGCCATTCAGGCCAAGATCGTGGATAGTGGTGGCAATGAATCCAGCAGTGCCACAGTTCCCTGGTCATCGAACAGCCATCCACCATCGATCAACATGATACCCACAAGCCAGATCGAAACCATCCAGCTTGCGCTTCTGGTGCTGGCATATCCACTGTCGTTCGTTCTCATTGCGTTCGGCCTGATTTGTGTTGTGCCTATCTTGCTTGACAGGAAGAAGAATTACCTGCTTCTGATATCATTTGCAGTGTTCGCCTGGATGATACCTCTGTTCTTCAGTATGGGTGGAAACACCTTAGTGGCCCTGCTCAAGGAGACCTTCACTACCTTCGATACAAAGAGTTTTGTCTGGCAAGAGGGATTGACCACAGGCTACATGGCGGCAGTGCTAGCTAGCGCAGCGGCAGGTCTAGGAGTGTTCCAAAGGGTTACAATGGACAAGGAGCCTGCAATGGGTAAGGATCCTACACTGGACACAGAAGAGGTCGTTGCCACCCAGGAAGAGGAAAATATAGGAGCCGAGGGTAGCGAAGAGACCGTTAATGAACCTCATTACGCAGAGGTTGAGCCTGTAGATGCTATTGTATCCGAGAACAAAGATGAGGAAGAGGTCGAGGTTGTCGAAGCCCTGTCAAAAGAGCCCACCGAGCCTGAAAAAGACAAGAGCTCCGAGGACGTAGGGCCTGAATACGTCTCGTTTTCCGAGGCTGAACAGAACTAAGACTTAAGCGCAACCCTTTTTAGCTTGCATCCCCTAACTAAGGGAATCTATGCCTGACCCAACCAATCCCCTGACGGTACTAACCGACAAATCAATGCTGCTTGAGACTGGACACCCTCTCTACCCTGAGGTGCGTGATGCGATCTGTGGGTTTGCAGAGCTTGTGAAAAGCCCGGATATGGTGCATTTTTACGAGATCACGCCGCTATCGCTTTGGAACGCAGCTGCTCTTGGAGCTGACCCTGATGAGATCCTGGATGTTCTGGAGCGATTTGGCAAGTATCCAGTCCCGAGAACCGTGGCTGATGAGGTCAGCACTTCCATGGGCAGATACGGCCTGGCAAAACTGGAGAAGGATGAACTGGACAGGCTGGTACTTCGGGTCAAGAACAAGGCGATGGCCAGGGAGCTATGGAACCACAGAGAGGTCAGGGCCTGCCTGCTGGACAGGATCGATGAGACCACCTTCACGGTCAGGCCAGATAATCGAGGACTTGTAAAACAGGCAATGGTGATCGCTGGGTACCCTGCCCAGGACCTTGCCGGTTACCTGGAAGGAGAAAGCTTCCAGCTACGCTTCAGGGAGAAGATAGGCAATGGGAACTCGTTCTCACTTCGCCCGTATCAACAAAAAGCAATTGATAAGTTCTGGCAAGACGGAAGCATCCTTGGAGGCAACGGAGTTGTAGTCCTACCCTGCGGGTCTGGAAAGACCATTGTAGGGATGGGGATAATGGAAGAAGCCGGTACCAGCACCCTTATCATTTGCCCCAACATCGTGGCTGCTAGGCAGTGGAAGACTGAATTGATGGACAAGACCAATGTATCCGATGAAGATATCGGAGAGTACTCAGGAGAGATCAAGGAGATACGACCCATCACCATCGCCACCTACCAGATACTGATATACAGGAAAAAGGGCACGTTGGGAACCCCTCGAGGCCAGGAGGAAGAATGGGTCTATCCACACTTTGGCCTGTTCAACCTGCGCAACTGGGGCCTGATAATCTATGACGAAGTACATTTACTGCCAGCGCCGGTCTTTAAGGTCACAGCCGAGCTTCAGGCCAGAAGAAGGCTAGGTCTCACCGCCACCCTGGTAAGGGAAGATGGCAGGGAAAAACAGGTATTCAGCCTTATCGGGCCAAAAAGATTCGAGGCTCCCTGGAAAGAGCTGGAAAAACAGCAATGGATCGCAACTGCGCTGTGCCACGAGGTAAGGGTCGAGATGGACGAGGAGTACAGGATGGACTATGCTGTCACATCCAAGAGAGGAAAATACAGAATGGCCAGCGAGAACCCGAGAAAACTGGAACTAGTGAAAAACCTGCTGGAGCATCACAAGGGCGAGAAGATACTGGTTATCGGCCAGTACCTGGATCAGCTCAGGATGGTGGCAAGGGCTCTTGATGCAGAGCTGCTGACAGGCCAGACTCCTACAAAGATAAGACAAGAACTCTATGACAGGTTCCGTGATAACGGGCCAGATGGTCTGGACCTTCTGGTGGTATCCAAGGTAGCCAACTTCGCGATTGACCTTCCAGATGCAAACGTGGCAATCCAGCTTTCAGGTGCCTTTGGCTCAAGACAGGAAGAAGCCCAGAGGCTAGGCCGAATTCTGAGGCCGAAGAAAAATAAAAAGCCAGCACACTTTTACACCCTGGTAAGCAATGACACGGTTGACCAGGATTTCAATTCAAAGAGGCAAAGATTCCTTACAGAGCGAGGGTACGGTTATGAGATACTGGATGAGCTTGACCTGCTAGACATGATCGAGAATCCAGAAAAATACAAGCAATGCGAAAGCAAAAAATAGAGCAGAGCTAGAAGCGTGCCAGTGCTAGAGTTCGGGTGCGAACTCCTCAAGTTTCTTCCTGGCCGGCTAGTGCTAGAAATCGATTATTGCCAGGATTGAAGTGGTGCCAGATATGGGCTATTGGTTGAGATAAAGAATAGCCAGAATTGGATTGTTGCCAGAGTCAAGATGTTGTCATAAGTTTTAATAACAGTTCGGCCAATGGTAATCATGATGGCTTCAACAGGTTACGATGAGTTCGAAGATCCTCTTGATTTTGAGCTCTCATCCTACGAGGCGGTGCCTCCGCCTCCACCACCGCCGCCAGCCAATGATTACTACAACCAACCGCGCAGGCAGCAGCCACAGAGACAGCCTGCTCAAAGACAGCGTCAACAACAACCCAGAAGGCAGCCCCAACAAAGGAGCCAGGGGCAGCGCAGGGGCAGAAGGTCAAAGCCACCATCAAGGATAGTGGGGCCTCTGATATCCGTTGTGGTGCTAATCCTGCTTGTAGCGCTTCTGGTCACACCCTACGGCCAGAGCCTGCTTCAAGACCTGGCAGACCCGGCTAGTTATTCATACAGGGAGTATCCAAAAGAAGCCGAGTACATTGTGGACAGGACCATCACTCTGAATGGAGTAGCAGAATACACTCTGTATTCTCCCCAGCCCTACAATCAAGGGAACGTCCAGGTTCCTGTTCAAGACATTGTTTCCATTCAACCCGAGATCATCAGCGGAAGTGCGACCTACACCCTTGAAGAAAAATGGGGCGGAGGCATAGAATGGATGACATGGCGAGCCAGCGCCGCTTCAGGAGCGCAGGTAATCAAAATACGGTACCATGTCAAGACCCATAGCGTGCTCTGGGACATCGACAGGGAAACTTCGGGAAATGTGGATCAGATCGATGATACCTACAAGAACCGCTACCTTGGCGATGGCTGGAAGATAATACCCAACAACAGGACTATTCGAGAGCTCGCAGCGCAACTTACAAAGGACGAGCCCACGGTCTATGGCAAGCTCAAGGCCATCTACGACTATATGGATTCGAACTTCGAGTATGAGACTGGCGTCACCTCCGAGCCAAAGAACCCCTATGACACCCTGATCGACAGAAGAGGGGATTGCGATGACCAGTCCTTGCTTCTGATATCGCTTGCTAGAGCAGTTGGTATACCAGCATGGCTGGAGCTGGGCATTCTCTACATCTCAACATCAGAGAGCTGGGGACTTCATGGATGGGCAAAGGTCATGATACCTACAAGGGATGGCCAGAATGGCTGGGCAAACATCGACATCGTCAATGACCAGTTCCTGTTCCGGGACCCAAATCGCATTACCGAGTGGGAGGATGACGGGATATTCGAGAACGGAGAATGGCATCTTTACAATTACTACTATGCGCTGGCTGATTATAGACCTGGAGATGGTCCACTGGTCTGGAGGGATGATTTCGAGACAAAGGACATGATAACCTCAGGCACACCCATCCGCATCAACACAAAGACCGGCAGACCAATAGAGGAGAAGCTACCAGGGTTTGAGGCTCCAGCATTGCTCGTGCCTCTTGCGGTCATGGCAATTTTGGGTCGCAAACATAAAAAAAAGAATAAAATGATTGAGATGTTATAGAAGATTCCGCAATGTTATACACGAAGCATCGATCCTGAGCCCCATTTTTTCCCTTTTGGAACAGAACATTGCTCAATCCATCAAGCTCTCAACTTCGTTCTTGCCCATGTAGGTCAGCCTGAGATTTAACTCCATGTCCCAGTCAATGAGGCCAGAATCACCCAGATACCTCAGGATGCGGCCGCAAAGGTCATGTTCATAGCCCAGCTCCTTCTCGCAAAAGTTACGGGGGACTGATTCCTCAACGTCTCCATCGGTAAGCTCATACAGCTTGGCAAGGAACTGGCGGATCATTTCCTTCATTTCATTCTCTGGCATTGAATGGGCACCCCCTGCCCTTGCATGCATTCGAACCGCCCTGGCTCTGATGTGGATTTGGGTTAAGCTGGTGGAGGAAGAATGATATAATATTTTAGTGTACAGAACTCTATTTAATGTTATTGTCAATAATATTTTCCTAGAATATGTTTATGTTAGCAATTATGATAACTATATTCGCAAAAACATCTATGCTTACAAAAATATAGGCACGAATATGGATACGCGAAGTAGCTAAATATCGAGGCCTGCATGACAAGTCGTGAACTGTGACAAATGCAAAAGAAGTGCTGACACCTTTATCAGGTACAGCGGCGCCCATCTATGCCACCACCATTTCTCAGAGTTTGTTAGGGCAAGGGTCAGGAAACAGATGAGGATCCAGACCAAGCTCAAGCGCGATTCGGTAATAGGCCTAGCAGTGTCGGGAGGTAAGGATAGCATCGTTTTGATGCATCTTCTGCATGGCATTCTGGAGAAGCACAGGGATGTTAAGCTGGTGGTGCTCACTGTTGACGAGGGGATAGAGGGCTATAGACCTGATTCCATCGATATTACAGCCTCCAACGCAAAAGAACTGGGGCTGGAGCACAAGGTAGCCTCTTTTAAGGAAATGTTCGGGGTGACAATGGACTCCATCGCTCCAAAAAGCGACAAGCAGACCCCTTGCTCCTATTGTGGAGTGTTTCGCAGGCGCGCCCTCAATGAGCTGGCCAAGGCCGCTAACGTAGACAGGCTGGCACTGGGGCACAACCTAGACGATTGCACTCAATCCATACTCATGAATCTTCTTCGAGGCGATGTTGAAAGGCTTGCAAGAATGAGCCCGCATGAAAGGGTCAAGCCAGGCCTCATCCCGCGAATGCTGCCATTGCGCACAGTTCCGGAAAAGGAATGCTACCTCTACGCCCTATTCAATAACCTAACTGTCCATCATGGGGAATGCCCCTACTCTGAAAGGGCCTTGCGCGGCACCTATCGCAACATCCTCTACGGCCTGGAAGAGCAGACCCCTGGCACCAGGCACACACTCCTCTCGACATTCGACCGGATAAAACCGCTGCTTGCAGACTCGTTCAAGCCAGCTGACCTCAACTCATGCATCTCTTGCGGAGAGCCGACCCCATCAGAGCTTTGCAAGGCCTGCCAAATGCAAGAAGAAATGAAGAGCCAAATTTCACAGTGACCTAAAAAAAGCTAACTAATAGTAGGTCATAAGCAAAGTGGTGATACCTTGGAGAAAGGGACATTCGAAATCATTAGTGAGGAATACATATCTCCACAAGAACCGGTAAATCCACCCTACCAGGAAGAGAGACCACTGGTTGGAAATGTCACTTTTGCACCGACAAAAAAGAAAAGCAAGCTTCCTATGGTGATTGCAACTGTGGTTGTTGGCATCGTGGTCCTAGCCATGCTTTACATCCTGGTATTAAATCCTGCGCCAGAAGCAATGAATTATAAGGAGTTCATGCTGAAATATG
>JAUVCJ010000204.1 GCA_030595765.1 Thermoplasmatota archaeon
GAGGTATTGAGCACATTGGCCGAGTCTCCAATTATGAAAAGCGCGCCAGTTGGTCTCCCTTCCTTTCCCTCCAATGCAATACGGGAGGCGATCTCCATTGTGCCTTCGAGCAATTTGTGGTCAACCCTGTCTCCAACCCTGCTCATTAGAGTGGGAATGCCCAGCATTTCAACATGGAATATCATTACGACCTGGATGTCAGTTGAGATCGTGCACAATACAAGGTCATCCTGCCTTAGAAGACCCTCGGCAAGGCTTGCAATTATCAACCCCTTGATCTCCCTGATGGTCCCAATTCCGGTGGCCGGCTGCTTAAAAAGCTTCTTGACCCTCAACCCCTTGGCTGATGAATTGTGCTGCATCTCCTTATTACTGGTCGCGACCACCACTGGCAATGAGCCAATGCTGTTGATTAGTGAGTCGAGGAATTCTGGGTCTTCGGTACATATCAAAAGAACTGAGGGGTCAATTCCCTCCTTAAGGGACAGGATGGATCTGAGAAATACCTCATTCATCGGTTCAGGCATTACCTTCTCACCTATTGAAGGTTATGCCATTGTGTTGCCTGGTGGCATCTGTGTTTCTAGTAAATCATGAGCAAAATACCTTAGACAGTATAGCTCTCTAAAATGGACTCCATATCTGAAAATGATCGGTTGCCAGAGAACCTCTCTACCTTCTCGCCGCATTTGAACAGTATTATCGTGGGAATGCTGCTTACGTGGTTGGCCTTTGCAATTTGCTGGTACCTGCCAGTGTCCACCTTGCCAAAAGCAACTCTGCCTCTCAACCTCTTCTCAAGTTCCCTGAACTTTTGCTTCATTGCCTTACAAGGAGCGCACCAGGGCGCCCAGAAGTCGATGACCACCAATGGGTAGCTTGTAAGAAACCTTTCAAAACTGTTCGGATCCAGCTGGCGCACATGGTCTGGCCATTGGATATCACCTTCAGGGGCGCAATCCTTTTTGTTCTTCTTGAAAAGGCCCACAAGTTTCACCTAAAAAGCTCTTAACCTACAATTTTTAGCCTTCAATTGCAGTTTGGATAATTTGATAATGCCATATTTTGCCCTGCCTCATCTAAATCAGCTCAATTCATTTTTCAGAGCCGTCAGCGCCATTACCATTAGATTCAGATTTCCCGCCCTTTCCCTGGAGTTTCAATCCTCCAAAGATCAGTTTCTCAATTGTTCTAGCTACATACAATCTTTTCTGATGTCGACTAAGATCCTCGCGCATGTTGAGCTCCGAATCCACCTGGATCCTGACAATGGCCATTCTAAGATCGTCATTCTCTTTAAGGTCGGCAATGACTTTGAGCAGGAACGGTAATTCTGCCGGGTTATCCAGGGCTTGAGCAATCGGCAACCAGGACCTCTCCAGCTGCTGCTCCCCTCTGGCACCGTTGAGTACCTCCAGGGTAATAACCTCGTATTTCTTTCCATCTATCTCGATCTTTTTGTTCATTGGCACACCTTTGTCGGAATTGGCAACAGGGATAATTAACTTATGCTTGGGGCGAAACAATAGCTTGTTAAAAGTTTGCCTCAAAGGTGAGTGGCAAATTCTTCTACATCAACCTTTGCAAGTTTCAGTGCTCCCCTTAGGGTTCCGATTTTTAGCTCCTTATGCATTGGTACAACAGTTCCTATTTTTTCCATGTGATGTCATTTTTGATAGCCGGACATGGCTCCCTGCCCTTCTACTGATAGAAAAACCGAATTTGTTACAGAGTATCTTCACAACTGTTTAGCCTGAAACCTTTCTAAGCCTTGGCATGGAGGGCAGCCTCCTGGTGCACCTCAAATGTTGTGATAAGCGGTCGGCTATCATCCAATAGGGGGAACTCCTCGAGGTATAGCTCCGTAGCCTCTTTCAGGTTGGCAATGGCATTTTCAATAGTCTTGCCCTGGCTTATGGTACCAACTTCTGGGCATTCGGCTACATACATATCTTCTTCCTTGTGCAGAATTGCAGTTAACAATACCATATTTGGCACCAAGTAATCATAAGGCTCCGCATTTATATAATCTTTTCTTCAATATTATAGTCACGAACCAAAGATATAGGGCGTTTATAGAGTTTTCTGGCTATATGGGGCGTACGTTATCATTTGTCCCAAATGCTAATTGTGTAGCTATAACTCAGGTTCTAAGCACTATTCTGTTATGTAATCTGGTAACCTCGTTGCCTGCATGGAGTGTTCCAATACAGCTCATTTAAGAGCACACTCCATCAGATATGCATTCTTCAATCATTGTCAAACAAATATTAGAATACCTTACTAGTACTGCGTTAATATGTAATATCTATAGCAACTTTGCTGACTTCAAGACTCGGAATAATAACAGGATGTGAACTTAACATGAATGTAAAGCAGCTTCTTGGTAACAGATCGTTCGTTGTGGTTATCGCACTTGTTCTATTGGTGCCTATGGCTCTATATGTGACCGTTGCTGGCATGGGGGCGACCCCAATAGCAGGCGATGTCTTGGGTTCGTCTGCTGCTGATGAGGCCATTCATTTTTCAGAAGAGATGATGGCTCTGGATGAAGGGGAAAGCGGGGATTTTGCAATACCCTATGTTGGTGTCAATGTACTGGAAACTGATGTAAAGCATCACTGGGACATGCCGGCTGACAAGATCAAGGTCAGGGCAATGGTGAACTGGCAGGGAACCGGTTGGGACTTCAACTTCGATATCGGTGTTGGCGAGTGTCCACACTCCGGTGAGGCGCGCAACAGCACATCTGGAGACTCTGGTGAGCTGGTTCTTGAATACTCTGCAGCTGATGGTGAGGTTCTTGATGAGGGGCAGTGGTTCGTCCATCTAGGCGACCCAGATGTTGCATCTCATAGAGGGGAAAGCACCACCTACACATTTACTGTATAAACCTATACTGAGGGCGGAGAAGAAGAGTGCGAGGGTGCAGGCTGCCCGGTTTGAAACTGAGAATGCATTAACCTTTCGAGCCAAATGGGTCTACTCAATCGTTGAAAATGTACTCAGGCTCTACCAGAACCTCGCAGTTGAGGGTGTTCGTAATAAAGCATCTGGGGTGGGATATTTCCACTGCCTCTTTGGCAAGTTCAAGGTCCTCCTCCTTGATCTTTATTCTTGGTTTTATGATGAGTTTTGTTATTGCGAACTTCCCCTTCTCTATCCTACCCAATGTGCCTATTGCATCCACATCCAGTTCCAATGGTTCGATGCCTCGCCTGGAGCATTCAGTAAGGATTGTGAGCATCATGCACATGGATTCCGAAGCTATAAGGGCATCTTCAGGGTTGAGAACACCATCATTCCCGTTAAATTCAGGAGGGGCAGAGAAACGAAACTCGCAGTTGTTGCCAGTGCTAATTTTTCCCCATCTCTCTCCTTCCCATGCTGCTTTTGCACTATAGGTGCGCTCTATTGCCATTTTTTAATTCCTCCTACCATTGACTGAAATCTACTACAATCAAAATGAACAGACCTCTTAGCATATCTCATTCCTTGGGGTGTGGTATCACGCACAGGAACGTAAACACCTCATCTCCGGTCTGCTCCCAGCCATGCAGTTCATAAGGTTCGATGTATAACACATCTCCTACCTTGACTGGTAACGGCTCTTTCCCATCCTCAAGGGCAAGCCCAGTCCCAGAAAGAACATACATCTCGTGCTCCCATGAGTGTGAATGAAGTGGTATCGTACCACCTTTTTCCATTTGGTACCTGCGCATTGCAAAATTTGGGGTGCGTGGCTTGTTAAGAAGCCACTGGATATTTGTCTTGCTGACTCCTTCCATCTGTACAGATTCAATGGGTACCTGTGAAATGCTGGTCTTATACATGTGGACACCAACAAGAGAGAATGAAAAAGGAAAAGATAAGTCTTTTGCAACAATCACCCTGTTGACTGCTAGTAACGTAGACTTGCTAGAAAAAGTAGACTTGTTAGCAAAAGTGGGTGCTAGTAACTTCGAATAGCTTGAAAACGTAGATTGTTAGCAAAATTAGGCTGCTAATAACTGTGAACAGCTTGAACAAGTAGTTTGCTAGTAAATGCTAACAGCTTGTAAATAGAAAAAGGAAGAGTACCGCCCCCGAAGGGCGGTAACATTCACGTGTTTTGCGTTGTTGTGTCTGCTGTCTAGGCGTCAGCCCATGGTGCGTCCCAGTTGGTACCTGTTCCGTGGTTGTATACCCAGTAGCCTTGTTTCAG
>JAUVCJ010000058.1 GCA_030595765.1 Thermoplasmatota archaeon
GATTCCGGCTATTGGATGGATAAAATCGTCAAACTCACGAATGCGAAACAAAAGAATTCTAGTGCCTTTCTTAATTATCTCGGAGGCAAGAGGGATGGGTAGATAGGGGAATGGACGGCTGAGGATTGGAGACTGAATAGAAGAATGAATGGGCCGATCGGTGATATTGGCAATAATTTGGGTTATTTCAGGAAAAACTTGAATACCTGCCATTCCATTGGCTCAGTGTGATAATATTGAGGATGTGATGATATGGAAGAATATGACCTGATCCTAAGGGGCATGGTGCTGGTATTTGCTGTTGCCCTCCTTTACCTGGCTCTAATGAGTTACAGGAGGGTGCCAAAGCGCTCATTGCTTCTCATGGCTGGCGCTTTCGGAGTGCTCGCTTTGAAAGGAATTGTTCTCGTTATCGCCTATTTTGACAGGGACTTGAATGTCACTGCGTCCCAGGTATGGTTCAATTCCGTTTTCGACCTTGCTGTTTTACTTCTACTTTTCTTTGGCCTGTTCCTGAGAAGGGGCGGGAGGATTCCAGGTTCCTGAATGCGGGGCTGAGGCACCATGCCTGAGAAGCACATCTTGCTGGAGACCAGACGCAGGCTCTATGAACTGCTTCAGGAGTATCCAGGCCTTCATATGAGGGAACTCTCTCGCAGGTGTGACATTCCAATTGGCAACCTAAAATATCACGTTGACTACCTGTTGAAGAACGAGGTCCTGGTTGAGGTGGAGGAAGGTGATAAAAAGCGCCTCTATGTAAAGGACAAAAAAATGGGGGCAACTGAGCGCAGGGTGCTGGGTGTGTTGCGTAACGAGATATCCAGAGGGTTGATCATATTCATTCTACTCAATCCAGGTGCCGAATATTCCCTAATAAAGGATAACTTCGACCTCAAGCCTTCCAAACTATCCTATTACCTGAAAAAACTCATAGACAAGGGAATAATCGAGAGAATCGCTAAGGGCAGGTCAAACAATTACAAGGTTCTAGACCCTGACCTAATTGCTGGGGTCATCATCACTTACAGGCCTACGTTCAGAGATAGACTGGCCGACCTTTTCGTTGAAGCATGGTCTGGGGATGAGTGAACCCCTAAGTGCCCGGAATTTAGTGGCTCGCTAGTGCAGACCTCCCGTGCAATAAGAACAATCCAATCTTCATTTAGCATCCAATCTTCATATAGCATCACAATCTTCATTTGCCATCCAATCTTCATGCAGTGAAGTGATACAAGATCAAAATCAGGCTGAACTCCCCCAGGACGAACTGCATTTTTTGAACTATCGAGGACGATAACTCCTAGACCAATAAACCATAACAGTTAAGCATAATCCTTTTTATACCTGCACTTGGCGATTTCCATGGATGAGATGATCATTGTCAAGGTGGCTGAAGCACTCCAGTCTGATGTAGGGCATGGTAGAGCCCGAATAGATACCAATACCAGAACTGAACTGGGTCTTGAACCTGGAGATATTGTGGAGATCAAGGGCAAAAAGATCACAGCCGCAAAAGTATTTAGAGTGCTTCAGGAGGATGAGAACAAGGGCATCATAAGGGCTGATGGGCTTGTTAGGAAGAACGCAGGTGTCTCCATAGGGGAAAAAGTGGAGATAAGAAAAATTGAGATGGAGGATGCAACCGAGATCGTAATCGCGCCTCTAATATCCGAATCACACAGACTCAAGTTCGGTGCTGGCATCGAGACATTCGTCAAACGCGGCCTCCTCAAAAGACCACTTACAATGGGGGACACCATCATAGTGCCTGGAATTGCCCTCATGGGCGGGTCACTGCCATTTCTGGTGGTTAGCGCCAAGCCTACTGGAATAGTGCAGATCATCGAAAGTACCGAAGTCATTGTCAAGGATGAACCTGTGAAGGAAGGGGAAATGATCTCTGCCGGAGTCACGTATGAGGACATCGGAGGCCTAAAAGAGGAGTTGCTCAGGGTCAGGGAAATGATCGAGCTTCCACTCAAGCATCCTGAACTATTCGACAGACTGGGAATAGACCCTCCAAAAGGTGTGCTTCTCTACGGCCCTCCTGGAACTGGAAAGACTCTAATTGCAAAGGCAGTGGCCAGCGAGGCTGGAGCTAATTTCTTCTCCATCCAAGGCCCTGAGATCATGTCCAAGTACTATGGCCAGAGCGAGGAGAAGCTTCGAGAGATATTCAAAAAGGCCGAGGAAGAAGCCCCTTCGGTGATATTCCTTGACGAGTTTGACTCCATAGCGCCCAAGCGGGACGAGGTTCAAGGAGAGGTGGAAAGACGAGTCGTTGCCCAGCTATTGACCCTGATGGACGGACTGGCTGGACGCGGGAACACCATCGTCATCGCTGCCACCAATAGGGTGGATGCCATTGACCCGGCCCTTCGCAGACCTGGCCGCTTTGACAGGGAGATATACATCGGTGTACCAGACAGAGATGGGAGGAAGGTAGTCCTGCAGATCCATACCAGAGGCATGCCAGTTGACGATGACTTTGATATCGAGTACCTGGCCTCTATCACCCACGGCTTTGTAGGTGCTGACCTGGCCGCACTGGCCAGAGAAGCTGCGATGAAGAGCCTTCGCAGATACCTCCCAGAGATCGATCTGGAGAAGCCCATACCTCCAGAGGTGCTGGAAAAGATGAAGGTCACGGAAACGGATTTCCGAAACGCTCTAAAAGAGATTGAACCCAGCAGTCTGAGAGAAGTGCTTATCGAGATACCAAACGTGAGCTGGGATGACGTTGGAGGCCTAGAAGATATAAAGGAGAAGCTTAAGGAATCGGTTGAACTGCCTCTTACGAATCCGGAGCTATTTAGCAATCTTGGCATCAAACCGCCCTCGGGGGTTCTCCTATATGGGCCGCCAGGCACAGGCAAGACCCTGCTTGCCAAGGCCGTTGCAAACGAAACAAACGCCAATTTCATATCTATAAAGGGTTCTGAGATCATGTCCAAATGGGTTGGAGAGTCCGAAAAAGCGGTACGAGAGATATTCAAGAAGGCAAAGCAGGTTTCGCCCTGCATCGTGTTCCTTGACGAGATCGATGCCATTGCCCCGGCACGCGGAACAGGCAATGGAGATTCCAATGTTACCGAGCGCATCGTGAACCAGCTTCTCACCTCCATTGATGGCCTTGAGTCCCTTGAGAACGTGATCACACTGGCCGCCACCAACAGACCAGACATTGTGGATTCGGCTTTGCTCCGACCTGGAAGGTTCGATCGGCATCTGCATATACCTGCTCCAGACGAGCATACCCGTCTCAAGATACTTCAGGTTCATACTGCCCGGATGCCTCTTCACGAAGATGTGACCCTGGCCAGCATTGCCAACGAGACCATTGGCTTTTCAGGCGCAGACCTCCGGGCACTTTGCAGGGAGGCCGGCATGGTACTCATCAGAAGCAAGGACAGTGATAATCTCATTAAAATGAGGCACTTCCAGGCTGCTCTGGATCTGGTGCATCCCTCGATTACTGAGGCCGTGGTCAAGTACTACGACGATATCGGGAAACAGCTGGAAAGGGGACGGATGCGAAAGGCCAAGGAAAAGGATACTGTAGGAACCGCTTACATCTGATCCTGCTTGGCAATATTCCCAGTGACCGGATACTGCTGCAAAGCTGCCTGCTAGAGGGAGCGCTAATGGGTTACTCCACCGGCCCTTCAGGGGATTCAGGGAACTTAGACTCATCCATATCTGTCTGCTCAGATTCACTAATAGGCTCATCCATATCCATCGACTCAGGTTCACTAATAGGCTCATCAGACGGCTCACTGGGCATCTCAGTCATGGGATCATCCAACGACTCTGGCTCGCTAGCCGGCTCATCAAGAGGTTCATTGGGAGAATCGGTAATGTGCTCGTCAAGCGGCGGCTCATCTTGTGTGGTCTCATCTCCTGCTGTTGGCCCAGTCTCTTTCTTTGTAGGATCTTCTGGAGGATCGTCTGGGGGATAGTCTGGAGGATGGTCTGGAGGATGGTCTGGAGAATGGTCTGGAGAATGTTGCCTTTTTCTAGCCTTGTTCTTTCTCAGCTGCACCATGATGCTCATTAATGCGATCAAGCCCACCAGGATAAAGGCCAACGCATAGAAAGGCATGTCATCAGGTGGGGCTGCTGCCTGTTTGACATCAATGCCGAAATCCGGGCTTGTGCTGGAGCCATTGTACCAAACTGTGTTGACCCCATCGCTTGCCCTGAAATGATAAACATGCGGGCCCACCAATAACAACGTTCTAAATACATAGAAAGCCCCGGAAGAGTTGGTGCCGGAATCATAGCTCATTGGGTTTGACTTGCCATCAATTATAACAACAATAGATTCAGGAGGAAGACCTTCGGTGTCGCGGTACATCACTCTAAACTCGAACAGGGTGGTGGATGTACCGGTGGTCGGGTCAATTACCCCTCTTGAGAGAGACGGTGGGGCGTTGGCATCCTCCAAGGTGAGGGTCGTAAAGCTCCAAGCATAGATCAGGTCAGTGGCATCAAGATAGTTGCCCTCAATATCCCTGACATAGAGACCATCTATAGAAACCGTATAGGTAGTGTCATAGAGCAATTCAATGTAGGGGTTAAACATCATCACAGTGTCATTTTCCAGCCAGGAAAGCATTCCATCGGCCATGGTAATGGTGCCATTTAGGCTTGTGATCGTCAATGCATCTGAAAATAATGATGTCTGCATCTGCTTGCTAAAAGCGATCATTATAGCGCTGTCCAGAAATACGATATCGGTTGTGGAGTTGGGAGAGACCCAGATCACAATTGGTCTGTCATCTCCATAACCAACGCTGACCCTGGTGGTGTTGGAGGCCTGATTCCCTATCAAATCCTTTACTGTAAGGGTCACGATATAGTTACCAGTCCTGTTGAATGAATAGTCAGGGTTTGAGCCGTACAGAGTAATAAGCTCCCCACCAACAATGAAGGTCCAGGTATAGCTGGAGATCTCTGAGTTGTCAGAGGAGCCGGTGCCATTGAACTGAACCGCATCATAGAGAAAAGCAGTCTGGTCCGATCCTGGGTCACTGATCGGCGAAATATCGTCGGCCAGGACACTCAGGTAGAGTTCATCATCACCCTCAAGCAAGCCATTGTCGGTTACGGTCAGAAATATCCTATACACCCCTGGCTCCCTGATGGTTACAGTAGCAAACTCACCATAATATGTGATGTGAAGCCCGGTATCGTTGTAGACCATCCAAGCCCATAGAGTAATTTCCTGGTCATCTGTAGAAAGAGAGCCATTCAGTATGAATGACTGACCCTGATAGACTGTCAGGTTCCTACCAATAACTCCATCTGGGGTCAGAGAGGACCTCGCAACTGCTGTAGGAGGGGTTCCGTAGGTCACATTGATAAAGAGCCTGTCCGTGTCTGAAAGGCCCATAAGGTCTATTACCATCAGCTCCACTGTGAAATTTCCAATATCAGAGAATAAAAACTCAACCGATTCGCCCTCAAGGGTAGAGACCACAACACTGTTCTTTGCAATGATCCAGGTATGATTAGCAACCCCCACGTTATCATTGGAGTCACTACCATTGAACAACACTCTTGTACCTGCAACTATCACCCTGTGCCTTCCTGGTGTCTGTGATGGTGGACGATAGGAGAACGCCAATGCATCCGGCGGTTGGGTGTCATAAACATTTACCCATACACTATCAAAACCAATATTGCCAGCACCATCCCTGACATAAAGCGTAATTGTGTGGTTGCCAACATGGTCAAACCTGTAGTGCACCTTACTGCCAAATATATTGACGCCACCACCATCCTGGTTGAAGCTCCATGTCCAGTTCAGAATAACGACGTTATCGGTTGAATCGCGGCCATCAAGGACCAGAGCTGTACCTTGGCCAAGAGTGAAGTTTCTTTTTGCAACTGCAACAGGGGGGATCAGGTCGGGTAATACATTCATCCAGCCTACCATCTCGCCAAATAGACCTGCGGCATCTGTCACTCTGAGCAAGACAGTGTGATTACCAACTGTTAGGATCCTTGTTGACCACAATGGTAGGTCGTGTTCTGCTACCAGACCAGCACCAAGAGTTATCTCCCATTCGTATTCCACAATAAAGTTCTGGTCTGTGGTGCCTGAGCCGTTGAATGTTACAAGTTCGCCTTGCATGATGGTCCTGTTCAAATGCTGAGTAGGGTTCCATTCTGTAGTGGTCCAGAATATTACATCAGGAGGAATTAGGTCCGGTGTGACATTGAGCCAGAACACCACCGAGCCAAAAAGGCCAGCACCATCGCGCACTGTTAGGTTGATCAAATGATTGCCAAGCTCATCCATATCTATCTGGACCATCGAGCCATTCAAAAGCACGCTTCCCGACCCCACCAAAGAAATGTTCCAGCTCCAGTTCTGCAAGTAGCCGTTGTCAAAAGACGTGCTTCCATCCAGGTAAACCAGCATTCCCTGAAGGATGGTCCTGTTCAGGGCTGGAACCGGGTCAAGTGCGGTGGTGACCAGTACTACCGCTACAGGCAGCTGGATGTCCTCAGTGATGTTGATCCATATCGAGGCGTGGTCCTGATTGCCAGCACCATCGGTAACTGTAAGGTTCACAGTATGATTTCCAAAGGCATGGAATGTGTGTTCAAACGCTGCTCCAGAGTGATTTGCGATTTGTATCGCTCCTAAACGAATGTCCCAGGCATAGGTCAGCACTTCGACATTGTCGCTTGAAGCACTCCCATTGAATAGCACATTCAAGCCCTGAAGCCCTGAGAGATTGGTACCGGCCGAGGCATCATCAGGAAGAAATGTCATGATGTTGGCAACAGGGCTAAAGCCATCCATGATAGTTATCCAGGTTGAAGCCTGATCAGTATTGCCTCCCATGTCCATCACAGTGAGCAAGACCTCGTGAGTTCCAATATACGGGTGTGAGGTCTGGACAGTCTCACCATACAATTCATAGAAAGTGGTATCATTCAATGCAACCCTCCAGGTGTAATTGACTATCAAACCATCATCAGTAGAGTCAGAGCCATCAAGGTGAAATGAATTGTACTGAGAAGCATTCAATGGCATGCCAGGGCCTGCCACAGGGGGTTGTAGGTCTGGGACAACGTCTATTTTGATATTATCCAACGCGGCCTGCCCCATGGCATCAGTAACTGTGAGATTGATGTAATGAGCTCCAAGGCTCATCAGCCTTATCTGGTGCTCTGGGCCATAGAGGCTTGTTACCAAGGCGCCATCCAGCTCCAGGGTCCATGTGTAGTTCTCTATCAAGGAATTATCAGTGGAATTCGTGCCATCCAGACCCAGCAGGGTTCCCTGGGAAACCGTCCTATCGGTGCCTGGCAAAACATCCGGCGGCAGGGTGCTTGTAGCATTTGCAACTGGAGGCTGGTCATCCACAGATACGTTGACCCAGACCGAGTTGATGTCGGTATTATCACCACCATCCCTGACAGTAAGATTTACAATATGCCACCCTGTGGTCATGAATTGGTTGGATACATTGACACCATAGAGAGTTCTTATCAATCCTCCGGAGTTCTCAATTGTCCATGTCCAGTTGAAGATCCTGATGTCGTCAGCGGAGCCTGAGCCAAATAGGAAAATGAATTGACCCTGCAAAACATCCCTGTTGGTGCCTGGAGTTGAGTCCAGGTTCGTAGTGGTAGCGACCAGAGCCGATGGGGGGGTATTGTCAGCCTCAACAAACACCTTTGCTTCTGCCCAACCTGCATTGCCAGCCTCATCCCTCACAGTTAGGTTCATGCTATGATTGCCTATCCCAAAGAAGGTGTGTGCCGTTTCCTGCCCATAGAGCAGCTTAGAGACTCCGGTAGAGTTGGTCAGGTTCCATGTCCAGTTAACCACTGATCGGTCATCGCTAGATCTGGAGCCATTAAAGAAAACAGTTCGTCCTTGAGTTATCTGGACGTCCAGCCCCTCTTTTGTGTTGTTATCGGTTGTTGTGGTGATATTGGCAATTGGAGGAGTTGTATCCACAACATTGATCCAGAACACAAGCGAATCATCATTGCCTGAAAGATCCCTGACAGTAAGAGTAAGGGTGTGATTGCCAAGGAGGGCGAAACTGTGCAAAAACACCGGTTCATAACTGGTGACAGGGATGGGGCCATTGAGAAAACTCCATGTGTAATTTTCAATACCCGAATCATCAGTGGAACTTGAGCCGTCCATCTGCACCAGAGTTCCTTGTGATACAGTTCTGTTCAACCCTGGAGTTGGGTCAGAAGGAGTGGTGGAAACGACATGGGCTACAGGATCATTTACATCCGGGGTGACATTGACCCATACCATGTCCGAGGCCTCAAGACCAACTGGATCCCTGACTGTGAGCATAAGGGTATGATTGCCGATCTCGGTGAACTGGTGCTGAAAGTATGGATACTGAAAAAGTAGACTGAATTGGCCAAGAGGTAGGTTCCAGGCATAGTTGAAGATAAATGAATCATCAGTGGAGCCTGAGCCGCTCAGGCCAAGGGTCTGCCCTAGCAGAATGGTCCTATCTCTGCCTGTAGAAGGGGAGGGGAGGATGGTTGTAGTAATTTCAGCATCAGGAAGGGTATGGTCATCAGGATGGGTTTTATCAGCAGTTGCCAAATATTCAAACTCGTCTGTGAGCATGGGAGAAAGGCCATATGGATTTGTCTTTGGAAAGCTGGCTAGTATATTCTGGTCGTCATCATCGCTAATGAAGCTCAACAGGCCCAGGTCGTCCTCAGGGTCAAACCCAACAACTGCCCATCGAGGGACCTCGACCTGACTAAAGGGCTGGCTATCGTTGCCTGCAAAGAAGCTCCACTCCCCTGACTTATCAGCACCAGTACCCCAATCGTTTCCACCACTCCCGGTGTAGAGATGTGCTTTTGCAAACCCGGCCTCCAAGTAGATCCTGATGCCATACTCGGGCAGGGCAGTGCCGATAGGATCAAAACTAGCACCTAGAAGAGTACCATTGGTCCCATCAGTTACTCCTGGAGTGGTGTCAAGCATTATGAGCCAGGAATAACCCTCGCCGCCTGCTTCCAGATCCAGGTTAGACAGCCCAAAGAAGAGGGAGGACCCGTTCCAGGAAAAGTGCAGGCTCACATCATCAGAACGATCCAGAGGGGTGCCTATGTCATGTGTCTGAAGAAGCTCATCTTCCTCCCATCCAGTAGCAGGCATTTTCCCATCAACGCTCATGAACCAGTCCTTTGTTCTGGCTGTGTCCAGGCCTAAAACATTCACCATATCGGTATCAGTGTTAAGGCTTGCATTGCCATCCGGCTGCACGCCTGCGGCATTATCAGGCACCAGGTCAAACACATCGGTGCCAGTACCATTTTCTGTGATATATGTGCTCAAATTGAAAGAATTGGGGTTGCCCAGCTCACTTAAAGGGATCCCAGCCTCGACAAACTCATTCCCAGTGCCTCCTCCAGCTGAACTGGCGTTCGTGAGCATGGGCACCCAAGCGGAACCGTTCCAATTCAGCAGCCAATGGTCACCGCCCTCAAATATCGCCATGACAATATCAGGAAGGTTGACGCCTGTAAAATTCACACCCTTGTTCAAGGGTGCATAGGTCGAGCCGCCTGGTCTTGTATCCAGCGCAATGAACAGGTCAGCACTGCCATCAAGCTCCAGGCCGGGTTCATTCTCGAATGCCAGATAAAGCATTGAAGTATCCCAGGTCAGAGATAGGTTATCTATCTCGGTCTGGGTCCCATTATCGTCAAGCCAGTCCGCAGCGATCGCCCAGTACGCAAGAGCCTCGTTCATGGCAGCAGCCGAGCCAGCCGAGATGTTTTCGTTATACGTAGTTGCATTGAGACTGGACTCTGGAGCATAGAATAGCAGGGTGCTGGTGAGCAGGATCAATACCACAAGTTGGGCCTGGCCTTTTATTTTCAATCCGATCCCTCCTTTTCCTCAGAAGCTAGATACGATGCAGAGCAAAGAGCACATAGCATTTGGTATTTAGAAGTGTCTTAAGTATATATAGGCATTGATTTTTTTGGTCTGGTAGGTATAATTTTGCCAAATATTAAGGGCTCCCAAGCTTTAAAGCCTGGATATGTTTCCATGCTTGCGAGGAAGAAAAGGTGGCAAATGTCAGCGTAGTTCTGGTAGGGCCAAAATACCCGGGCAACATAGGCTCGGTAGCCAGGGCTATGGCCAACTTCGGGCTTGACCAGCTGGTGATGGTGAACCCACCAGGAGAGTTGCTTGCAGATGATGGACGGGAGCTGCCAAAACCAGGGGATGACATGGGCAACACCACGATCAGAACCCAGGATGGTCTGCTGGTGATGGATGTGAACGCACGACAGTTGGCGATGCATGCCTGGCCAACCATTGCAAATGCCAAAGTGGTCGATACTTTCGAGAAGGCTGTAGAGGGTCTGGACATGAGGGTGGCAACAACTGGGTGGCGCTCAGATAACGAGAAGAAATTTCTCAGAAGAACCATAACTCCCAGGGAAACAAGCGAGATGCTCAGGGAGAACAGCGGTAAAATTGGCCTCATATTCGGAAGGGAAGATGATGGCCTTCACAATAACGAGCTGGAGATGTGCGATGCGGTCATCACGATCCCAACAAGCCCTGGCTATCCGATAATGAACCTTTCTCATTCAGCCGCTGTTCTTTTCTATGAGCTTTTCGCATCTGATGTGCTGACCTACGGCAGGGATGAGGCCAGAGACTTTGAGAAAGAGCTACTTTTGGAAAAATTA
>JAUVCJ010000218.1 GCA_030595765.1 Thermoplasmatota archaeon
CCTTACGACCAGGAGATATAAATCCTCAGGATGACCCTGAGAACCCGACAAAGATGGAAACGATGATCGAGCTTACAGGAGCCAGCACTGAGTATCACCCTGAGAGGCTGGATTGCTGTGGGGGGCCGTGGCTGCTCAAAGACGATGCCTGCGCCTACACACTGGGAGGCAACAAGCTTGCTGCACTGGATAGGCGAGGGTTCCAGGCCGTTGTTACTGCATGCCCGACATGCGAAAAGATATTTGAGAACCAAAAGATTGCAGGCGACACAGTGGGCAACAGAGTCAGCATCGGTGTGCTATATCTTACCCAGCTACTGGGCCTTGCCTTTGGCCTTGAACCTAATGTGCTGGGATTCCAGACCAATATGAGTGATAACTCCAAGCTGTTGGCAAAATGCAGATCCATAGATACGGAGGGTGGAGAATGAGCAAGAGAATATTAGTGCTTGGAGGTGGACCCTCTGGCTTGGTTGCTGCTAGAACGTTATCGAGTCTTGGAGCCCAGGTCCAGCTTCTGGAAAAGGGAGAGGAACTTGGTGGGCATCTGTTGGATATCTGTGAACTCTTTCCAACCCGACAAACAGCGGTGGAGGTTCTGGCCACCCAACTGCTCAGAGTTGCCGAGGACCCCAACATAATGGTCCGAACCCAGGCTGATATCGAGAACCTGGAAGGAGAGCAGGGATGCTTCAGGGCAACACTTACGAATGGTGAAGTTGAGGAAGTGGACTCCATCATCCTGGCTACCGGTTTTGATGTTTACGACCCGTTGTTGATGCCCGAATACTCTGCCTTGCAAACGGATAGAGTAATGTCTGGACTGGAGTTTGAAAAGAGACTAGCCAAGGGGGATAACCCGCTTGAACCGTTTGGAAAGCTTTGCAGCGTATCAATTATTCTGTGTGCTGGCTCCAGGGATGAGAGCCACAACCCACATTGCTGCCAGGTTGGGTGTAGGGTTGGCCTTCACCAGGCTGACATGATCCAGCGCTATTCAAGTGACGACACCCAGGTATATCTGTGCTATGTTGATGTCAGGGCTCATGGCAAAGGAGGAGAAGCCTTCTACAGGGAAACCAGAGAAAAGGGATTGCACATCCTAAAAGGCAGGCCATCAGAGATAACATTCGACCCTCTGGACAGCACACTAAAGTATGTCATTCACGACCAGATAACACGCAAGCTCCTCGAAATTGAATCCGACATCGTGATATTGCAAACTGCCTCGATACCAACCAAGGGTACTGGCAAGCTTGCTACGATGATGGGCATCGAGCTTGACAGCGAAGGTTTCTTTTTGTCGCCAAACCATTTCGAGCAATCAAGGTCCACCCGTCCAGGCATCTACCTGGCTGGAGGATGCGCTGGGCCAACCAGCCTGCCAGAGGCCATGAACCTGGGAGCCAGAGCCGCACTGGAGGCCTTCGAGGGGTTGTAATTAGTGCAGACATTGCCACAGATATCCTCCTAGGTCAAGGATTGAAAGCGGCGGAAGGCCTGCAAGCTACCACTTTTGCAGTGGACCCAGGTGTTAGGGTTATACAGTGCCCAGGGTGTGGAGCTAAAGGGAAAATGTGATTGTTCAGGGATGGGGAGAAGCCTAGCACCTGTTATTTTCCAACGTTCCCATTGCCCCCACCACCTCCGAGTGTTCCGAACGTTCCCGATATCTCCGAGTGTTCCGAACGTTCCCGACATCTCCGAACGTTCCGAACGTTCCCGACATCTCCGAGTATTCCGAACGTTCCCGACATTTCCGAGTATTCCGAACGTTCCAGATGTTCTACGAATCCTTGCATCCAAGAAAGTTAAAGAAGCCATAGACAGAACAATATTTTGGAGTGGAATGAATCCCAAGGATGGGCAACTAGGATGCTATTTCACGAAGAAATTAAACAATCTGAAATAATTCGGGACAACCTTTATATGAACATATCCACCATTCCATATCTCTTAGATGCACTGGCAGTGTGTAAACCATGATAATTACCGAGCAGAAAGACTTCTCAGATATCCTGAAGATGCTGGAGAGGCAGAAACGTGTTTTCATTGTGGGGTGTGCCCAGTGCGCAACTTTGTGCAAGACTGGCGGAGAACCTGAAGTTCTGCATATGAAGCAAAGGCTAGAGGATGCAGGGCTTGAGGTCACTGGTTGGGTGGTTCTGGATCCGGCATGTCATGTGCTAGGTGATAAGCGCGCCTTCAGAAAGCAACGTGAAGAGATTGAGATCGCAGACTCCATCCTGGTCCTGGCCTGCGGCAATGGTGTCCAGGCAGTGGGAGAAGCCCTGAACAGAGCTGCTATTCCAGGCATTGACACCCTGTTTCTTGGAGACATCGTTCGAGCTAACGAGTTTCAGCAAAGATGCACGATGTGCGGTGAGTGCATACTGGACAAGACCGGTGGGGTGTGCCCTGTTGCACGTTGTGGCAAGCACCTCCTGAATGGACCCTGCGGAGGTTCACAAGATGGAAAGTGCGAAACTAACCCGGATGAACCGTGCATATGGGAGATCATCGTGGAAAGGTTGAAGGCTGATGGAAACCTGGAAGCTCTCGAAGAGGTCACCCCTCCAAAGGACTGGTCCAAAGCAACCGACTCCGGACCCAAGAGGCTGGTGATCGATAGATGACCCAGATGAGCGAAGGAAGCGAAAGGAGCGATATCCAGCAAGCTAAAAGCCACCTCCAACAAACTCTCGAAAAGGGCAAGTTCGCAGTCACAGCCGAAATTTGGCCTGCAAAGGGTGCCAATGCCCAGCGCGTTCGGAACAAAGCGGCGATTCTGAAAGGCTGGGTGGATGCAGTTAACCCTACTGACAACCCAACGGCCATCATACGCATGTCCGGGCTGGTAACAAGTCTGATACTCCTCGAGGAAGGGGTGGAACCTGTACTCCAGCTTCAGGCCAGAGACCGGAACAGGTTGGCGCTTCAAAGCGATGTGCTTGGTGCATCTGCAATGGGAATACGAAACATCCTTTGCCTGACAGGAGACCACCAGAGCTTTGGGAAAGACCCCCAGGCCAAAGGCGTCTTCGACATCGACTCCACACAGATGCTCCAGGCCTTCAAAAGAATGCGAGACGAGGGGTTGTTCATCTCAGGGGAACGGGTCAAACCTAGACCAGAGCTTTTCCTTGGAGGAGCTGCAAACCCTTTTGGCGACCCATTCGAGGCCAGAGTACCCAGGCTTGCAAAGAAGATAAATGCAGGCGCACAGTTTGTCCAGACCCAGCCAGTGTTCGACCTTGAGCGATTCTATAAATGGATGGCACAGGTTCGCAGCAGGGGTTTTCATGAGAAAGTGCACATCATTGCTGGTATCTCACCGCTTAAGAAAGCCAGGGTTGCCAGGATCATGCAGGAGAAGGTTCCGGGTATGCTTGTCCCACCAGAGGTTGTAGAGCGCATGGAGTCTGCCAGTGACCCTGAAGAAGAGGGTGTGAAGCTGGCGGTAGAGCTTATCCAGCAGGTCAAGGCCATTGAGGGAGTGAGCGGGGTACACATCATGGCGGCGGCCTGGGAGAAGATAGTGCCGGTTGTGGTTAGAGAGGCTGGACTGCGGTGAGTGCTCTTACCATTTAGCGAAGGAGTGATTTATCTCTCTGGTAAAAAATAGAGAAGCAAAGTAATAATCTATTTCCTAGGTCTATACTTTTGTGAAGCGATATGTTTATCAGACCGAATATCTTTCTCTCATTTATTCGCCAAGACAGTGGCATCGCCATACGATTCAACTGTTGAATAGCCTACTTTCTCCTTTGAAAGAAGGGAAGTACTCAGGGCGCTAGCGAATGGGTAAAGGTGATTCATATG
>JAUVCJ010000093.1 GCA_030595765.1 Thermoplasmatota archaeon
TTTCAAAGGAACATTTCTCAATGTATAATCCTCGGGTTGGAGATATGTTGCTTTTGAAGGTTATAGGAGCAGTTACTAGCGGTTCTGTTCTTTTCTACTTCTCAAAGAAATTCAAGTACAGCAGTCTACTATATGTATCTGCCATGTTAGCTCTGAGCATTCCATTAATTGTTCTTTTGTCTGATTCGTACCCATTATTTATGTTCACTTTCTTTATTGGAGGGATTCTATCATCAGCCTATGTGATATCCATTAGCGGCATTCTTTTGGAAATCTCTACAAACAAAAACAGGGCAATATACGCCGGTGCTGCAGGCGTTGGAAGTATTGTTCCTGCAACATTTTCAATTCTTGGAGGATGGTTGATACAGACGATGGGATTTGATGCGTTTTTTGTGGCTTTTATTACAATTATCCTAACCTCAGTTGTATTCATCAGGCGTTTAAACTGTAGGAAATAATTGAAATGGATGTGAATTAGATGAACAAAGAGAGCCAAAACTATGAAAACATGAACAAGATAGGAATGAACAAAGATGGCTATCAAGAGAGAAGCATCAAGAATTCCATCCGCAAGGCCCTAATGAGCTTTGGTTCCTCTCTACCTATGATAATGGGTATACTTTTGCTAATAGGGCTCTTTAGAACCTATGTAACTACCGAGATGATATCTTCAGTATTTACTGGCAATTTGTTTTCTGACACATTTTTCGGAGCAGGAGTTGGCAGTATTGCAGCAGGCAGCCCGATAACTGGCTATATCATAGGCGGGGAGTTGTTGAAAGAAAATGTCAGCCTGTTCGCAGTTACTGCTTTCATGGTTGCATGGGTAACAGTGGGCGTTGTCCAGCTACCAGCAGAGATCAAAATATTGGGGAAGCGATTTGCAATCCTTAGAAATCTATTGAGCTTTGTGTTCTCGATCTTTATTTCGCTTGCAACCGTGTTCACTCTGGAGGTGCTTCGATGAAGAAGAAAGGGGAAATGCCTAAAACTAGAGTCACTGGCCTCTATTTTCTCATTGTCGTAATCATCATGTACGTTATTGGGTTCATTTTCGATTCGAACGGAATAATCAGTTCCCTTCAAATTACTGGAACGCTGTTTAATGAAATAATACCAGTTTTCATCTTCGTGATCGTATTTATGGCTCTTGTGTTCTATATCATCACACCTAAAAGCATAAAAAAATACGTTGGTAAGGGTTCTGGAGCCAAAGGTTGGGTTCTGGCGGTAGTCACTGGAATACTGAGCCAGGGGCCTGTGTATGTCTGGTTTCCAATGTTAAAGGATATGAGGTCTCACGGCATGAAAAATGGGTTGATATCAGTATTTCTATCCAACAGGTCAATCAAATTGCCATTCCTGCCAATGATGGTATTTTATTTTGGGGGGGCGTTTGTGGCGGTCTTATGCCTCTTCATGATACTGGCATCAGTAATTCAGGGCATGATATTCGATCTTCTAGAAGGCAGAGGAATGACCATGGATAATGATAATAATTGAACAAGCAGAAAAGATTTAATTAGCCCTGAATGGACGTAGGAACACTGCTAAAAATACAACAGTGTTATCTCATTGTCCATGTTTAGCATCCAACCTCATTGATGAAATATAGCTATTAAGCGGAGTCTTAAATTTGCTACCAAAGAATGAAAAACTAGTACTTCTTGGGCTCTTCAACAATTACTGAAAGCCAAAAACGCTCTTGCATAAAAGACGGGGTCATTCGGATTTTCATTGTGTTGCAGGGTCCTAAGAAAAGATTTCAGGCACACCATAGAAAGGGTCCGCCTATCACTGGCCCATTCTGGAGTGTCTACACATTTTGGGCCATCGGAGTGGGAACACCATCGTTGGGTATCACGCCATAGTATTGCCCATTATGACGTCCGCCTCTCATCATGAAACTGAGGATGAAAAAAACGTACTTAAAGCCTTGCATCTATTTTATTTATTTAACGAAATTGATAATATATGACGTAGGTATTGCCCATATTAGCAAGGTACCTTATGCGGCAGCGTTTCTTGAGACATTCAGACCTTTGGATTACCTTGACTTTTCAGAACACTGAGGTTTTTATCATCCATTAAGAGCACATCCAGTCTGAATATCTGCGCCATATGCACCATGGTCCGCCTGGCAAAGAAACAGAGGTGCGTACTGTCCATTCGGTATCTCCAGTTTCGAAATATCTCAGGGTCCTTGGGATGGAATGAGGTCATGATAGCGAGCATCCCGCCCACATTGAGCAGACCAACCAACTTCCGCATTACATCTTTGGGTTCAACAAGATGCTCAAAGACCTCAGTGGATGTGATGATGTCATAACTCTTATTTTCGTAGGACCTTTCAGGCGCGAAATGGATGTCGTAGATGTCTACATCCCATCCCCTGCGCCGCATTAGCTCGGCCAGCACTGGTTGGGGCCCGCTACCGAAATCCAGAACCCTTGAACCCTCTGCAACGAACGGCTCAACACAGCTTGAAATGAAGTTTTCCAGCATGGCTACATAGCCGGCATTCTCAATCGAGTTATTATGCAGAAGATATCGTTCCCTTGCATCCTCGAACTCTGGGTAGAAGCCCTCAGAAAGTGAAATGAAGCCGCAATTAGAGCAAGTATGGTATTCGGAATCACCAATGAGCAGGAGTTCTGTGCTGGATGAGCATATCTTGCAATTGATAGTGCCCATCACCTTCACTCCGTGTACAATGAGGCAAAGGCCTTGCAATCATTGACCAGGTTATCAATGACAGAGTACTCATTGGGAGCATGAGCCATATTGTTCACCTTCTCCCAGACTGCAACATGATGCCCTGCCCGCCTGAGTATGGCCGCACATGTGCCTCCGCCTATGCCACCAGGGTATGGTTTGTTCCCATACACCCGCTCAACAGCCCTTAAGACCCTTTGGACTATGGGTGCATCCTCTGGTGTAGGTGGGGCAGCATCCTCACGCAACTCGCAGGTGAGCTCGATCTTTAAGCCTGTTTCAAGCTCAACGTCATCTGCTATGCGCCGCATCTCAACAAGCATGTCATCAACCTTATATTGAGGAAGCAGGCGGCAGTCAATATAGAAGACATCCTCCCCTGGAACCGTGTTGATATTGGGGATGTTCTCCTCCTTTTTCGTAGGTTCGAATGTGGATATCGGGCGGTCAAAAAGCCTATCTTCCAAATTAAAGCGCTTATGAAGGGCCTCATCAACCAGAAGTCCGTATCTCATTGCAGAACGGAATGCATTGCAACCTAGGTCCGGCATGCTTGCATGACATTGTTCCCCTCGTGTAGATATTTTTACCCAAACAAGGGATTTTTCCGATACCTCGACCAAACGCCCCTCGGGCTCTCCATGGTCTGGAACCAATATCATATCATCTTTTCTGAATGCTCCCTCTGCTACTAGATGCTCCATTCCCTTGCCGGCGCCAATCTCCTCATCTGCAACCAGCACCAGGCCTACATCATATTCAGGCTTCAAGCCCATGTCCAGGAACGCTTTGGCAGCAAAGATGGAGGCTGTAAGGCTCTGGCCATTATCCTCAGTCCCTCTTCCATAGATCCTGCCTTTTTTCTCAACAGCGATAAAAGGGTCTGTCTCCCACTGATCCAGATCTCCAGAAGGCACAACATCAATGTGGGTAACGACAAGCAAGCGCTTATCGCTATTCTTGCCTCTTATCCATGCGATCAGATTCGGCCTTTTCCCATCCGAGACCCTCGGATCTATTGCATCGTAATGCTCTATGTCATCAAAGCCAAATTTAGCCAGGTAATTCTCGATGATCACAGCCTTTTCCCATTCCCCATTACCTCCAGATTCAGGAGCAATTGCTGGGCATTCAACCATACTTCGAAGGAATTTTATCATGCAAGTTCTAGACCCCTCTATGGTCTGGGACATGTCATCAAAGTCAGCATTGGTCATAATATCACTCTCGATTCTCTGATTATGCTCTGTGGTCATATGTCTATCTATCAGCCTATATCTCTTTCTGCCTGCCTACCCTTCTAGACACTGGAATTAAGGCTCTGGACTCCCTATCCTTTCTTTGAATTTGAGGATATTGGCAATAACTGTTTGGATATCATCCGCTTGAATTACAACCAGGTCACCATCTTCAGCCATGTTTATCATGCCTTATCAGTTTTTTTTGGAGTTCTTCTATCTGGCTGTGAATTCTGGGTATATTGTCTTCCAGGCCCGGGGGAGGAGAGCCTGTAAGAAGCGTTAATTCTTCATCTGGAATCTCCTCAGCTTCTGGGAGAGTTTTTGTCTCGACATTCCTTTGGTACTTTGAGTAGAGATCAAGCACGAACCGGGTTTTTTCCAATATCTCCTCTCTGAAGTCCGGAATGGAATATCCATACTGTTTTTCAAGAATGTGGATGTCGATAATGTCTCTCACCTTGTAATTTACCCTTGTTAAGGCTGCCCTGCATTTTTCCGTGAATATCTCTCTGGGGTCGTAACACTCGATTTCTATGGGTTTGGTGTATTCATCCCAGGGTTCCCTGAAAAGGAGTTTCAACTCTTCAAATTTAAGGCATTCAATATAACTTCCCAGCATTTTCGTTTCATGCGGATATAATATCTTATCCACGAAATTTATCTCCATTTTTATCTTGGATGGGGCATTCATGGTTTCCGAATGATACCCCATATAAAATCGAGACATTCTTCCACCAGCGCCTATGATGACCTCGCCTATGTTTGATTTGTCACCACCGAACTCCAACCCCAATCTTTTTGCTATTGGCACCAATTGCTCTATGACCTTGTTAACCTGTTTTGAGCACTCTCTTCTGGTCTGGCTGGACGTTCTACCTTCCCATATGCCCGGGTCTTGCCATTTGAAATCGAGATCTTCAGAGAACCTGAAGTACCCGACATATGCCTTGACAAGGCAGGTGCCTCCCTTAAAAATCAGGTTCTGTCGGAAATAATCGTTTTTGGAGATCTCATAGAGCAATCTGTGAAGATGATAATCCTTCTCGATTATGTCCGGTCGCCTCGCATCGGCATCCCTGTTAAGTCTCTGGAGAAACTCTCTAAGTTCATCTATATCCATTCAATCACCTCTTTTTGAAATCCTGTAGGAAAGTCCCTAAGGTGCTGGAGGGTTTTTTCCAGGTCAGTCATCTCCCGGTACTCCTCCAATGCTGGCAGGTACAGCTCTTTTTTCTTGGTTCTAAGGTAAATCCTATAGGCTAGGTCAAGTACGGTCTTCTCCGGGTCCGAAAAACATATATTATTTTTCCTGACAATGCCCTGTTTGAAGTGCTGGGGGCCTCTTTTAATGAAAAGAAAGTCCACACCCATGATACTGATTACCTTCGTTGTTCTATATGAGTCGGTAATTACGTAATCTGTGAAAAAGTACTCATGGGTCATCGTGTTTAGCTTCAGGGCAGTCTCAAGGGCAAAATACCACTGTTTGACCCCTTTCTTCATAAGTGCCATGGCTACAAGCTCATAGATAGAGTGTATGGATGTTCCCCTTTCGCGCTCTTCAAGGGTTTTTACATAGAAGATTCCCTTGAGGATTCGCACTATGTATCCATGTCTTTGTAAATAGGCGATGAGCCAGTCTCCATCCTTGCCAATTTCCTTAGCAAGAGCTTTTATCTCTTCGGATATGACTATCTTTCGCTTCTGGATGAGGAATTTCTCCCAGGCTATTGTGGGGCGCATTCATGTCACAACCTGTTACTATTTGACATATTATGACATCTTTCTATATAGAGGTTTCGCCATTCATGTTACCCATGAAAAGTGGGTGCAGTCCGATATCAGTCATAACCTCCGACTCTATCGGTAGTTGATACATGAACATCAATGATGTCGCTCAACTAAATGTCCACTCGATGGAGTGCAGCCCAGTATAAATTGCACAAAAAGGGAAGAGTCCCGACTCCCAGGTATGTATCTTTGACCTGTGCATGGGCTGGCAACTTGGCTCAAAGATGCCTGCGGTGTATGTCCACCTGTCCGGCAGGGACACAGACGATGCTATCCTGGCCATGTATGGGAAGAAGCAGGCACCTGAGGACATGCTGTCCAAGATGACTCCCCAGGATTGCGCCAGATGCGATACAAAGAATGCTGTGGACGCTCGCTTCTGCCAGAAGTGCGGAATGCCTCTAAGCCTTGAATAGTGGCATACCTAACTCTTTGCACTTTTCACGCAGTCTGCCACACATAGTCAAGAACTCAATTATAAATCCCAAACATTTCGTTCTTGACTATAATCGCGCTACAGGCCGAGGAATACGCCAAGAAGGAGCTTCTGGCCCAGGAAGAGGCAGTAAAGGCCATGACAAGCGGTGAGAAAATGGATTTGGAGGCATTGGCAGAGCTGGTTGCGAGCAAGTTGAGGGGGTAGCGCCTCCGACATGCATTTATATTCTCAAACCTCTCGGGAGGGTCTGGAATCAATGCAATTCGATGGATGATAATATATGAGTAGCGAACTAAGGGCTAAAATAGTAGCGGGTGAAGGTATCCGTGTCGAATACAAAGAGGCAAAGAAATCACTACCAGCAAACCTGTTTGAAACTGTTTGTGCTATGCTGAATCGTGACGGCGGCGATATTCTTCTTGGAGTTGATGATAGCGGGAAGGCTTTGGGCATTGACCAAAGTTCCATTGCTAAAATGAAGGCTGATATCGTATCCCAATCCAACAATTCTCAGAAACTGGACCCTCCATTTATATTGTTTCCGAGTACCCACACTCTGGATGGCAAGAACATCCTTCAGATTTCCATTCCTGCCAGTTCTCAGGTTCACAGGAGTAAAGGCATTGTCTATGATAGAAGCAATGACGGTGATTTTCGGGTGACTGAACCCCATCGTATTGCCGAGATAAGCAATCGCAAGAGAACAACCTACACTGAAAATCTAATTTACTCTGCAATAACACTTGATGATCTCAGGCTGGACCAGCTTCCAAAGGTTCGCAATCTGATGCTTACACGTGATTCAAGGCATCCTTGGAGAGAACTGGATGATGAGCAGTTGCTGCTCAAAGCCGGCCTGTTTAGAAGTGACCCGGAAACTGGAAAAGAGGGTTATACCCTGGCTGCCATCCTGCTACTGGGAAAGGAGGAGACCATTCAAAGCGCATTGCCACACTACAACATTGATGCATTACTTCGCAGGGTTCAGATGGACCATTATGACGACCGCGACCGTATCTATTGCAATCTCATTGAAGCCTATGAACGGCTCATGGCCTTTATAGCCAAGCACCTCCCAAATCCATTTTATCTTGAAGGTGATGCAAGAATAAACTTGCGCGACAATATATTTAGGGAAGCTGTCGCGAACTTCCTGGTACACCAGGAATACATGAGCGCCCATCCTGCGCGCCTAGTAATTTACAAGGACCGTGTGGAGACCACGAACGCCAGCAATTACAGGGTTGAAGGGCTGCTCGACCCCGAAAAAGTCGTGCCGTTCTCCAAGAACCCGACAATAGCGAAATTCTTCTCCCAAATGAGCTGGGTGGAAGAGATTGGTTCTGGAATGATGAATATTGGGAAGTATCTTCCCCATTACACTCCGGGCGGTGTGCCGGAGTACAGGGACGGGCCAGTGTTCACGGCAACAATCCCATTGCCAGTAGGAGAAAGAAAACCTCAAACTAGCGACGATGTCGGTAAAGTGTCGGTAAAGCGTCGGAAAAGCGTCGGTAAAGCGTCGGAAAAGATATTGCTGGCCATAGAGAACAATGACACAATCACAATTTCAGAGCTTGCTACATTTGTAGGAGTAACTGACCGAACAATAGAAAGAAATATCAAGAAGTTACAATCCGCAAAATTGCTAAAGCGTGTTGGAGGCCGTAAAGAAGGCCGCTGGGTGATTCTGGAATGATATTGTTTTCAACAATGTGGAAATCACAGATTTCCTAATTCATAGTCATCTCACTCCGTGTTCGATGGCTCCGAGCTCTATGTACAAATCCAGCGTTTCTCGTATGGGACTTCCCAACCCCAAAGCACGTCACAAAGCTTCAACATATCGCAATATTTGAGGCATGTGGATTATAAGCGTTACCTCGTCAGAATCTAGACATAATCACGACATCGTTGGAGCTGTTCAGATACTTCATGAAGTTTCAATATCCCATAACGTGTAAGTTTCTATCAACATGTGCTTGAAAACGCCTCATAGTGTTTCACCATTATATTTGAAAGAGCTGAGGCACATGACGAGGCCCAAGTCAAGGATGACTTCAGAGTAAACTTCATAGTAAACTTCATAGTAAACTTCATAGTAAACTTCATAGTAAACTTCAGAGTAAGCTTCAGAGTAAAGGGAATACATCCTGATGGGATGCAATCCAATTTCCTGATTATTCA
>JAUVCJ010000100.1 GCA_030595765.1 Thermoplasmatota archaeon
AATGCCCTGGTCTTGAGCGAGTCGCCTACCACATCGATCCCAAATAGCCTAGCTGTTCCGCTGGTGGGTCTAAGCAGATTGACAAATATCTTGATGCAGGTGGATTTTCCAGCGCCATTTGGGCCAAGCAAACCAAAGACCTCCCCCTTCTGAACAGTGAACGATATTCCGTCCAGGGCTTTCACCTCGCCTTTCTTTGCCTCGCCGTAGGTCTTTGTTAGTTCCACTGCCTCCAGGGCAGGCGGGTCTGTTGTGGTTTGCATCACAGTGAACTACTGGTGCTAACTATAAAAAACGTTTGCCTGGTTGGTTTTGTGTCGCTTGGTGGCTATGGTGTTGTTTTAGGCGAATTCAGGGCAGAAATCGCAGGCCTTTTGTAGCAAGCAAGGCCAAGGAGAGGTTTACGTTTGAGGGTCATGTGCGGTCAGATAGTAATGAATCTCACACCACCGTCGTCATCTGTTACAGCGAGGGTAATTGGCTCCCCTAGGTATGCGACATTTTCTTGCTGAGTGGCGATAATTGTTTTTACTTCAGGCGATAGGGCAGGATCCGCTCCAATGCCATTATTAAAGACTGTGCTGGTCTCTCCGAAGCTCCAATCGAATGTGAGGTCATCGCTGCCAGGGTCACTAGCGGTTGCTATTACCAGGGCAGGGCAGTCCAATTCAGCATCTAGCTGGATGGTCCATGGGCCGTCATGGCTTGTTTGTCCCTTATTGCTGCTGAAAACATCTATCTGTTTTGTTCCAATAGTTCCAATAGTTCCTATTGTGGAAATAGGGTCTGTTTTGCCCTTGAAATTAGTTTGATGGGTTACAAATACGTGCTTTAACTCCCGGCATACATCATCGCCACAATCTATGCTTAGCCATACTGGAGTTGCTCCTAGTTTTCTAGTATTATCTGGTGTGTAGTCCATAATCACAGGTGGGCGTGGGCAAGGGATATGATGGCCATCACCAGAGAGAGGCATATCATCACAAATAGTCCCCAACCGTATCTTTTGGCTCCTTCAGAGCCTTTGAAGGTCAGCGAGCGCATCCAGCTGGATATTCATTCTCTAATTATTAGAGCTTTCCCTTGAAAATGAGAGTTATTATAGTCAAGAGCCAAACATATAGGACACGAATGGCATGCTCCCATGGAGCATTGACTCACAAGCAAGTTTGCTTGTTCGTGGCAATCTCCGATTTGCCATGAGTCTGGGCTCGAACGGGCACATTTCTCCTTTTGTACAATATATCCCTGTCGAAATGAGCCCCCATCGTGAAATTCCTAATGCAGTATCTCCGAATTTCACTTCGAACGAGCCCTAGATATGGAGGGGTTCTTGACTATGTGTGGCACACGAAATCATTTGCCCTAAATGATAAGTGCGCCACTATAATGGAAAATAGAGCTTTCTATTTGGAAAAAAGAGCTACCCATTGGATAATTGAGTTCTCTCTTGAAAGTGATTTATTGAAAATGATATTTTGAACGCGACCTTTAAAAACTAATCTTTTAAATCTTTTGAATGCAATTATTTCTGAAAGTGGTCTATTATGCCAAATATGGGTGGTACATGCCAGGTTGTACATGACAATGTTTATGAGGTTAGGGCATGTACCATATCTTAATGGTTGATATTGATGAGTACCTGTCCAAGTTCGAGCATTTTCGGGCTGATCCTCCAAGCCCCAAGCCAACCCAGCCCGCAAATAAACCCAAGAAGTACAAGAAAAAAGTGGTCCTGTTGGGAGATGGAGCTGTTGGCAAGACCTCATTGATACGCAAGTTCGTCCATGACAGCTTTGATGACAAATACATCACCACCATCGGCTCGAAAGTGGTTAAAAAGGAGCTCAGGTTCGAGACTCCAAAAGGTGCCTACCTGCTTGACCTGATGGTCTGGGATATTATTGGCCAGCATGGGTACAGGACTGTACAGAACATGGCCCTTGCAGATGTTGAGGGCGCATTGATAGTTTGTGACCTTACCAGGCCTGAGACCCTGGAAAACCTGGAGAAATACTGGATACCCAAGCTTTCCGGAAAAAGAAGACCAGTTGCATTAATCATGCTTGCAAACAAGGCAGACCTGGTGGAACAGCGAGCCATAGACGACCAGGCACTCATTTCCATGGCTGCCAGGTACAACGCAGTACAATACACCACATCAGCCAAGACAGGAGACAATGTGGACACGGCCTTTTTCAAGCTGGGAATCCAGCTCCTTTTTGGCCCAGGCAAGATGGGTCGCGCCAGGGTTGGAAAGGATGGGGTCGCGACCGTGGAGATGGAACCAAGTGGCGCCATCAATGTCACAGACAGGATCATATCTGATTTTCTTGCTCAGGATGCAGGCGGCCAGGCGATCTCAGAGGACAAGATGTCCATCCTCAGGGAAGCCTTTGTGATGGCAGGCATAGACCTTAATGACCCCAAACCAAGCACGCTTAAGGAAGTGGTGAGCAATCTGGCTCAGATGGAAGCTTACTTTTTACCCAAGGAAATCGTTCAGGAGAACCTGCGCAGGCGCAAGGGATGGCTTGACATCATTCTATGAATGAATTGTTCTACGTGTGGATTTTTTCCGGCAATACTGCTTTTGGCAATGTCGAGTGTTATGGGTGAATTAGAAGCCGAACATGTTCTCCTGGAAGATTAGATTAGCCCAACTCACCTAATGAAAGCTTAATGAACGCCTAATGAACGCCTAATGAGAGCCGAGCTAATTCCAAGGATGCATCTTAAACGAAGAGCCAACTAACGCCATCTTAGAACCAAAGTGTTACCTCTGGCATCGATGAGGGTCGACTTCATTTCCTCAGCCAGTTCCTCTCCCACTTCTTTGGCCTTAATTGGTGCGCTTTTTAGGAACTTGACCTTGATTAGGCGGTGCCGCTTGAGAAGGACCATTATCTCATCCTTTACAGGCTGGGTCAGACCGTTCTTGCCAATTTGAAGCATGGCTGGAAGCGATTGGGCTTGAACTCTTAGAGCTCTTATCTTTTCTTTCGATATCAATTCGACTCCTCCTTAGATCGCGTGCCATTTCCCTGGGTGGAGGTAGGCTGGCTTTTTTGAGAGATGGATGTTTCTGATTGTGGGGTTTTTATTCGTCCTGTTCCGGCAGGCTCCAGTCCAAACCTCCGGACTGCACCACAGAGCTCGCAGGTCGTTCTGATAAGACCGCCACCCACTCTGACGAAGCTTGTGGCTCCTGGTAGCAGATAGGCATTGCAGTCCTTGCAAGTTGCCCTGGATAGGTCTCTTGGTAGCCGGACATTGTAGCGTGTGCCAATTCTGCGGGCAAGCTGAACATGTCTGCGCATGAGCTGATGATCCCCTTTTCCGGCCTCCTTTCGGGCCAGGCTATAGAGTATGTGGATGCGCTCGCTTGCGATCCTGACCATCTGGCCTGTCCTGACGCCTCGCCTGCTCCTACCCATGGAAAGACAGCGAGGAATAAGTTGTAGTTAAGGTTTGCCTGCGCATTATCTTTTAATACCTGACTCTCTTTAACAATCGAAAACAGGGGTATGGTTCAATGGCGAACACCATCCAGGAAAAGGACATCGTATACATCGACTACGAGGTTTGGATTAAGGAAGCCCACAGGCTTCACGACACCACCAGCAAAGAACTTGCGGAGAAGGAAGAGATCTATGATGAGAACCGCAAATATGAACCACTTCCGTTGGTGGTTGAGGATGGAAGGGACGTCAAAATCCTGATAGACCTACTAACTGGCGGAGAGGTTGGAAAGGAATACGACTTCGAGGTACCTCCGGGCGACGCTTTTGGCGTCCGTGACCCCGAACAGATCAAGCTCCATTCCATGAGAGAGGTTCTAAGGGCTCCAGAGTTCGAGAAGAACAAGGAATCCATGGGTCCCTATGTAGGCATGGACATTACGATCGGCGACAAGAAGGGCATCATAACCACAGTAACGGCAGGCAGAGTTCGAGTGGATTACAACCATCCATTGGCAGGCCGCACCCTCAGTTACAAGCTGAAAGTGGACCGCCTTGCCAAGACCCAGGATGAAAAGGCTAGTGCCATCATAGACATGCACTACGGTCTAAGCACCGACTTCGGCCTGAAGTTCCAGGGAAAGAACGTAATGATCACCCTTCCCGACCCATGCAAGTACGACCAACGCTGGCACATGTTCAAGATCAGGATAATCACAGACCTGCGTGACCTGCTAGGCCTGGAGACCATCACTTTCCTTGAGGAATACGTCAAGAAGGAACGCAAGGACGAGAACGATGGCGACAAGGACGATTCTAAGGACGGGTCCAAGGACAAGAAGGCCAAGGATGAGCTCAAGGACAAGAATGGCAAAGATGAGTCCAAAGACAAGAAGGCCAAGGATGAATCCAAGGACAAGAAAGCTAAGGATGAGCCCAAGGATAAGAAGGCCAAAGATGAGTCCAAAGACAAGAAGGCCAAGGATGAGTCCAAGGATAAGAAAGCCAAAGACGAGTCTAAGGATAAGAAAGCTAAAGACGAGTCTAAGGATAAGAAAGCCAAAGATGGAAAGTCCTCCACTACCAAGAAGGACGCAACAAAATCCAAAGGCAAGGCCAAGAAAGATAAGCCTGCCCCAAAAAAGGATGTTCCATCTCCTGAGGAATACGCCAGCGAAGAGTAGATATCCAGAACCTATCATTGTCGTATCGGGCAATTTGCTCGATGTTCATAATCAGATTGCTCTCTAACACATTCGTTCATGTTCCACGCATCGGCCTTGCTACAGAGAGGAAGCTCTGGGATGCTGGAATCCGAGATTGGGATGATCTGTTGGACGCTAAGACGGACATACCATTATCCGCAGCCAGGCATGAGGCAATGTGTGGGATGATCAGGGAGTCGAAAAGAAGCTTGGATTCGGGTGACCACCGATTTTTCAAGGAACATCTCAAAAGCTGCGATGTCTGGAGGGCATTTTCTGACTTTCGCTCTGATGCGGCATATCTGGACATCGAGACCACCGGCCTATCTGAGAATGCAGCTGTTACAGTTGTTGGTCTCTTTGATGGTGTGCAGACCCAGACCTTCATCAAGGGTCAGAACATGGATGAATTGTCAGATGCTCTCTCCCGCTTCAAATTGCTCATCACCTTCAACGGCTCGCTTTTTGACATTCCTATGCTCAAAAGAGCCTTTCCGGAACTGGACTTTCACCAGCTCCATCTGGACCTGCGATTCTCACTCAAGCGTCTGGGATACTCTGGCGGCCTCAAAATGATCGAAAGAGAGGTGGGCATAAGCAGGAGCGAGGAAACCCAAGGCGTAGATGGCTGGGAGGCTGTAAGGCTCTGGTACAGATGGGCACGTGGCGGTGACAGAGAGGCTCTGGACATCCTGGTCAAGTACAATATCGAGGACATAGTCAACCTAGAAAGGTTGGCGGAGCTGACCTATGATGGGCTGAAGGCGAAGTTGGTGCCGGATCTTTGAAATGTTGGAATGATCTAGTCAATAGCAATTTTCCAAAAGCCTTAAGAACCTCTGAACCAGTGGATTTTTCGAGGTCTTCATATGAGGAATATCATACCAATAGTGTTCGTGTTCACGCTTGTTGTCGCAGCTATCCCCCTAATGGATGGTGCTGTGGCCGAGACTCAGGCACCACCAACGTGGTCTATCGAGACAATAGTTAGCAACGGTATCAACCCATCCATGGTGCTTGATTCCAATGGATATCCGCATGTGGTTTATATTGAGCCCGACCGCAGTACAAACATTCACACTTTGAAGTATATAATGTGGAATGGAACGGCCTGGAAGACCATGTATACTGAAACAACAACATCAACCATGACCACTTCAATCACTCTTAACGACAATGATAGGGCATTCATTCTTTTCCATGGCGGCACATACATTCAATCTGCTACGAATATGGCAGCTTCCTCAGCCGCAGGGTCTTTTACTAAGGAGATATTTGCTGGCGGCAATGATTATGCCACCACCTCAAGCTACCCAAGGTCTGTTGTGCTGGACTCCTCTGGCAACCCTCATGCCTTGGTAAGCGTAGATGGAGACTTCATTTATCGAAGAGGCGGCACCATAATTAACCTGATTACCAACAATGCAGCCAGCATTGCTAAGGGCCCGGAAGGTAACATCCATGTAGTGTACCAGTGGCTTGACCCCGATTCCTATACCCTAGATTCTCTGGAGTATGTTAAATTCGCACCCGGGACCGCAACGGGCTCTCTCAGTAGCTTGCAGGTAGATAGAGAACCCTCGGATTACGGTGGTGTTGGAAGTGATAACTCCATTGTGGTGGGCTCTGATGGGTCCCTACACGTGGCCTATACCAAGACCACTCACTCAAACGGCGGACTGATGTATGCCTACTATACTGGTGATAGTTGGAGCAAGCAGATGGTTGACCCCGACGGAAGCCTTGGCTACTGGAACTCCATCGATCTAGACCAGGACGGCAGGCCGCACATCGCCTACACACATGGTAACAGCGATAGGGTCAAGTACGCAGGATGGACAGGAACCGAATGGATTACCCAGACCATCGAGACCGGTTCAGGCATTTCAAGCACCTCTCTAAGCGTTGACTCCTCTGGCACGGCTCATGTAATCTATGTCAAAGATGGTAATATACGCTATGCCACAGCTTATGTTCGCAACGACGGAGGCAGTGGGGGTGATGTAATAGTACCAGATATTGACGATCCAGAGGCTGACCCATTACCGAAGTTCGATTCCTTCAACTACATCTGGGATAGCAGGTATGACACAAAGAAGGTCGATGGCCAATGGAATGACATCACAACATGGAATCCTGGCAAGCACTATGAGGACTCTGGCGACATCATGTCGGTAGGAGTTGCCCTTGATGCCCAGGGCCTCTACCTTGGCGTGAACATGCTGGGCACGGTGCCTACGGATTCCTGGAATCGCCTCATATTCTTGATGGATATGGATAGTGATGATACTGAGGATTTCGAGGTCATAGGTTTGTATTATAACAACAACGCAGGGCTGAACATGGCTACAGGTATGACCTTAATCGATAAATCAACAGCCTATGAAACCGCCCTGGCTCAATGGCAGTACGACGGTGTTGGGTCTGATGGGACATATTCAATAGATGTGAGAATTCCTTTGACCTTTTTGCCTACTGACCTTTCCAACCTGAGATGGTCTATTCAGGTTGGCAGTGGAGATATTACCGACAATCAGATCATAGATCACTTCCCTGATGAGGATGGAGATAGTATTTCTTGGCAGGCTCAGGCTGGCATGTCCGAAACCGAATCCACATCTCGAGTCACACTGGCTTGCGATAGCGTCATGGAAATTCGGGATGGGAACGGCCATGTTCTTGGCAGGACCCTTGAGGGAAGTGCAACCAGCGGCTATACCGTATCTGAGCTTGTGAACACTTTCCCAGATGGAGTTGAGACACACTATCAGGCAGGAGGCCAAAAATCCTATCTGGTCCGCTCATTAACACCACTGGAGTATATTGTGCATACCATTAATGATGGAGATGTGTACGATTTAGAGGTTGTCAAATATTCTTCTGATGGAATGGAAAAGATAACCGCAGATGATATCAAAGCAGAAGCAGGCCAGGGCTTCAAGTTCCAACCCCGCTGGAATGGGGACGACACTACTGTCAAGGTGGATATCGACACGAATGGCGACGGAACCTATGACAAGACCACCACTTCCACCACAGCCATCGTATCAAACGATCGAATGCAGGCTGCAACCCCGCTTTCTTCCACATCAGCTGGAACAGGCGATATGACGATTTCCATCATCGCTGTGGTTGCAATCCTTGCAATTGTTGGGCTTCTGTTCATGTTCAAGAAAGGGATGCTTCCGATTCCTGGGACAAAAGGCCAGCAAGGCCAACCGCCCAGTACAAGTCCTCCGCCAGCTCCGAATCAACAATACCAAGAGGCTCCACCACAGCAGCCGCCAGCGCCAGACCAGCAACAACCGCCTGCACAGGCACCACCGCCACAGCAGCCAGCACAGCAACCACCACCTCCACCCCAACAAGCGCCTCCACCACCCCCGCCCCAACAGGCACCCCCACCGCCACCACCCTTGTAGAAATGGCGATGGTGCCCTATAGGGTTGGTATGGAGCAGATGATATTTCGGGCTGG
>JAUVCJ010000240.1 GCA_030595765.1 Thermoplasmatota archaeon
GGAGCAATATCGCCAGGGAGAACCTTGTAAAAGTCAAGGATCTGACAGAACAGCTCACTATCAAACAGCTGCCAACAGCCCTGGAATGGGCTGATATCGTGGTGGATGCCATGCTTGGTGCTGGTGTGACAGGAGAGCCTAGAGAGCCCTTTCACTCTGCTATTGGGATGCTTAATGCTTTTACTGGGTCTAAAATTTCGGTGGACATCCCTTCTGGCTTAGGAACTAAAACGGCATTCAAGCCAGATGTGACCGTGACATTCCATGCTGTCAAGGAAGGAATGAACAGGGAGAACAGCGGCCGGATTATGGAGGTTGACATCGGAGTTCCAAAAGAGGCTTTGGAGTATGTAGGCTCTGGTGAACTGCTTCTCTATCCAACCTTAAAATTAGCTGCACGAAAAGGGCAACGTGGAAAGCTTCTGGTTGTGGGTGGCGGTCCATATACCGGAGCGCCAGCTCTGGCGGCTTTGGCGGCATACAGAACTGGAGTAGACCTTGTCCATGTTGCTGTGCCAGAAAATGTATTTCAGATAGTAGCATCCTATTCTCCCAGCTTCATTGTGCATCCTTTTCCTGGGGATCGATTCAGCCAGGAGCATTTACCTGGATTGCTGGAGCTAGCCAGCCAGATGGATGCCATAGTTGCTGGTCCTGGAGCAGGTGCTGACCCTCAGACCTTAGCAGTTTTGGGAGACTTTATTCTGGAGAGCACCCCGCCTACTGTTGTGGATGCTGATGGGCTCAAGGCGTTTAGGATGCCCCACAAGGGTTCACCAATTCTGCTAACTCCACACGCAGGAGAGTTCAGGCAGCTTTTCAATGAAGCTCCTGGTGAGAACATGGAACAGATCCGGGGTCTTGTAAAAAGAATAGCTAGCGGGGTTGATGTAGCCATGCTTCTCAAGGGGCCGGTTGACATAATCTCAGACGGTCTCCGCCTGAAAACCAACAGAACAGGCTCGCCCTCAATGACAGTAGGCGGCACTGGCGATGTGCTGGCCGGGATCTGCGGTGGACTTATGGCCATGGGTCTGTCCCCATACGATTCAGGCAGGCTGGGTGCGTATATCTGTGGACGTGCCGGGGAGCTGGTAGCTAAAAGGTTGGGGCCCTCTCTTATGCCATTGGATGTCATTGAGTGCATACCACAGGCATTAATGAGGAGTGAGGCAGAGTCCTGAGCAGGTTCAAAGAGCTTATGAGCCAGGAGCAGGAAATAAAACTTTTTGCTTCACCCATCCCTCACACGAAAATACCTGTGGACAAGGGGATATCCGTAGACAAGGGAATGTATGGTTAAGTAACTTATACTGGCTCATAGGCCAGGCATTGGGAAAAACAATCGAACCTCCTCTTTTTTATACCCCTATACACATCCTCCTCTGCAAGGGGAGCATCATGACCATAAAAGTAGCAATCAATGGATATGGTACTATAGGCAAGCGGGTAGCAGACGCGGTCAAACCACAGGTTGACATGGAGGTCGCTGGCGTTGTTAAGAGGACGCCCACCTACGAGGCAAGAATGGCTGTGGACAAAGGCTTCAAGTTCTATGCAGCAGATGCAAAGTATCTGCCAGACTTCGAGGCTGCCGGAATACCGGTGGCTGGAACAGCAATGGATCTTTTTGCAGAAGCCGATATTGTTGTTGACTGCACTCCAAAGGCTCAAGGGTACTTCGAGAAATACAAGGAACTTGGAGTCAAAGCCATGTTCCAGGGCGGGGAAAAGCATACAATGACCGATCTTTCGTTCAATGCTTTCACCAACTATGACGATAACCTGGGCAAGGATTATACCAGGGTGGTTTCGTGCAATACCACAGGGCTTTGCAGAACCCTCTACCCACTCAAGAAGTTCGGCATCGACAACGTGATTGCAGTTATGATAAGGCGCAGTGCAGACCCAGGCGACAGCAAGCGCGGCCCGATCAACGCTATCGAGCCAGTGTTGAAGGTCCCATCCCATCATGGACCGGACGTCAAGACAGTTTGGGAAGGGCTGAACATCCAGACCACAGCAGTTAAGGTCCCATCAACGATCATGCACATGCACTCCAATATCGTAACTTTCAAGGGGCAGGCAACAAGCGAGGATGTAATAGATGCCTGGTGCAAGACCCCAAGAGTGAAGCTCTTCAACGCAGCTGAGGGGATCAAATCCACAGCCGAGATAATGGAGTATGCCAGAGATGCAGGACAGACCCGTTCCGACCTGTTCCCAATAGCAGTATGGGAGGACGGCGCCCACGTAGTTGACGGGAAGCTCTACTACTATCAGGCCATCCATCAGGAGTCAGATGTGATACCCGACAACGTAGATGCCATTCGGGCACTATGCAATGCAGAGAGCGACAAGTGGAAGTCAATTGAAATGACAGATAGGGCCATGGGCATCTTCCAGAAAGAGGCTGTGTACGGGGATTAGGTGCTGAGGGTTGACATGGATTAGGCTAAGATACGCAATAAGTAGTGTTAACAGGTCAAACCGAACGGATCAGGTCTCTAACCTGCTGTACAACCTCATCCACCAACTCATTTGTTAGGTCATAGTACAGTGGTAGACGTATCAGACGGGAGCTCAGTTCCTCTGTGACTGGTAGGTCTCCATCTTTATAACCGAACCGCTGCCCCATGGGTGAGCTGTGAAGGGGTATGTAGTGGAATACTGCATGTATCCCAACCTCCTTCAACCGCGTCAATAGAAGGTCCCTTTCATCGCCGCTCTTCATGAGCAGATAGAATAGATGGTAGTTAGTCTCGCAGTTGTTGGGTATTATCGGGAGCCGCACTAACCCTTCTTCTTCCAGTCCCTTCAGTTCGTGGTGATAGCGCTCGAATATCTCCTTTCTTCTCTGTTTGATCTCATCCAGTTTTAGAAGCTGTCCATAGAGGAAAGCTGCGAGGATGTCTGAAAGCAGATAGCTTGACCCCACATCCACCCATGTGTATTTGTCAACCTCGCCTCTTAGGAACTTGCTGCGGTTCGCACCCTTCTCCCTGATAATCTCGGCCCTCTCGATCAATTTTGGGTTGTTGATGACCAGGGCCCCGCCTTCACCGCAGGTGTAGTTTTTAGTCTCGTGAAAGCTGTATGCGCCCATATCTCCCAGAGTTCCAAGGTATTTGTCTCCATATAATGCATTGACTCCTTGTGCAGCATCTTCGATTACAATAAGGCCATGCTTTTTTGCGATGTCGTTGATGACCTCCATCTCGCAGGCTACCCCGGCATAGTCC
>JAUVCJ010000171.1 GCA_030595765.1 Thermoplasmatota archaeon
CAACCCACCCACCCACCCATCGGAATATGAGCTATTTTCGCTGAATAAAAACTCTTTTCTTTGTAGCCCCGACACGAGGAAAGCGCAGAGATTGCATTGGCTTTCCGAGGAAAGGGGCTATTTTCGCTGGACAAATTCAAATCTTATATAGCCCCGACCCCGCAGACGCACGAGCTTTGCGAGTCGTCAAGGGCTCAAGCGGCAAAGCCGTTCTTCGTCCTTGGGCATCCAACCAATCTTTCCATGCCCTGCGGAACAGGGGCTATTTTCTTTGGCCCAATAGGTTAAAAAAGAAAATAGCCCCGTCCAGATTCGAACTGGAGTCGACGGATCCAGAGTCCGCCATGATAACCGCTACACCACGGGGCTATTGTGGGGCACAATAGCCCCTACTCGTGACCTGAGGTCACTCGCACATGGCTATCGTGTTTGCGATAGCTACTACTCGGGAAACTAGTTTCCCTCGCACGTGGCTACTGCAATTTTTGCCAATATCAGAGGGAATATATTAAAGTTGGTGTGAAGAAGCTTCTTCTCCATTGATGTTAGATCTTAGCTCACAAACAACATTGAGCTATCACTTTTTCTTTTTCTCTTTCTTCCTTTTTTTGGTGCAAAACGGGCAGGCCTTCCATTCTTGAGCCATCATAGCGCCGCAACCAAGGCAGGTCACGATATCCTGCGATGGCTGGGCTGGAGGTGGTGTTTGGGGCTGGGTAGCCGTGGTGCTGGCTCCTGATTTTCCAGTTACCTGATCCAGATATTGCCAGAACCTACCCATCAGGTCCTTTGCATCATCCTCGTACTCGCCGTAGGATATGGCTCCGCCAACAAGCGCGGCCGGGAAGAATAAAACAGCTGCAGCCACCCCACCAATTAGCCCTTCATCGGTAACAGCGGCTCTGAATGTCATGTCCACAATGGTATCGTCGCCACGCTGGTCCAGCCTGACATAGAACTCCCTGCGAAGGCCGATCTTCTGGTGGTAGCTCTGGCCATTGACCTGATACGGAGCGGACTGAGCCACATAAAATCCCTGGTTTGACCAGAAATTGCAAACATCCTTGTACACATCCTCACGCTTGATGCCGTTATAGATTCTGTAATCTCTCTTATCGAACATATTATCACCTTCGTTGTTTTTGGAATTTTGCTTCAACTAGCCTTGCTTCAGATGGATTTGCTTTTACTGCATTATTATTACTGGCTTTACTTCATATTGATTTGCTTTTGCTGGTATTGTTGTTACTGGTCTTACTTCAGCCTATCATATCGATTCAGCCTAGCTTGTAGCCGATGTCTCTAAGGAATTTTCTGCGCCATGCAACGTCATCCTCGGTCTCGATGCCTTTGCTCCTCTCCCCATCAATTACGCCAACAATGCCACGGCCCCTCTCATTATCCACAACCAGCACATCCAGGGGGTTGGCTGTAGCGCAATAAATGGTGCAGACCTCTGGTACACGTTTTATCGCGCCCAGAACATTCAGCGGGTATGCGCCCTTTAGGAATATGATGAATGAATGGCCAGCGCTGATCTTGAATGCGTTATCAGCTGCATATCTTTTCATCTCATCATCGTTGCCCTCAACTCTTACCAGGCAGTGTGCCGAGGCCTCACAGAATGCCAGTCCGAACTGGTACTTGTTTCCAGGCACGGCATTGACCATTGCCTCGTACAGATCCTCAGCGGTCTTTATGAAGTGCGACATCCCCAATATCACGTTCACATCCGGATCGTCTGGCCTCTCTATCGAAATGCTTTGAATGTCCATGAATATCCCTAACTCGAACGGCATCTGCGCTTATATGAGTTATGGGTAGTAGTGTGCCCATCCTGCTTGGGTGATAGATAACGCCATAGCATCATGCCTTCGCCTGCATGCTGATGGCCACCGCACAGTGCTCCAGAATTGGCCTTTGGCTATTGACACGATTAGCCTACAACATGAAGTAGCTGGAGTCTCCATCCTGCATCTCTGGATGCATCGAGGTCTCCCATTCGGCTGCAACTGACACTGCCTGGGGTTGGGATGCAGCAAAGGCAGATTCGACATCGCCGTGTCTCTGTTTAAGTAATCCCCACTCAAGGAACCAGTAGGTCCATAGCCCATTCTTGTATCGGCCAGCATCAAGGGCCACCTCGTTAGCAGCACTTGCCTGTAAAATCATTCTACCTGGGCCTGCGGTCTCGTCCATCCCGCCTGACCGACAGGAGTCATAGAAGAAGAACATGTGATCCGAATCAAAGTCTGCGAAAAGGGTCTGAAGGTCGGTATCTAGCAATCCATTGCCGCCTCTTCCATCTGCATCTGCCGGGAATACCATTGAATGATCTCCAAAGTCTAGGTATCCGCCTTCACGCCAGGTACCACCATGGCCTGAGAACGTGAAAGCCACATGGTCGCCTGGACCCTCCAATTCCTTCATGGCATTGATGGCTGCTAGTATGTTCGAGAGGGTTGCTTCGTGATCCAGCAGCATGGTTACGGTATATCCCTGGTCTTCGAGATAGTCTTTCCAGTCCTCAGCATCGTCATCTGCATAGTTCAGGTCCTTTAGGCCGCCAGCTTCGGCTGCTGGCATGTAGTCAGAAACTCCAACCACTACTGCATACTTCTGGCCGCTGAGCACATTGACGAACATGGAGTCAGTAGTGCTATGGGCATCTGCATCTGTTGTTGTGAGAGTGACCTCATATGTGCCTCGTGTTGAGTAGGTGTGGGTAGGGGTGGCGCCTGACCCGGTGGTATCATCGCCAAAGTCCCATTCGTAAGAAATGATGCCAACGTCATCTATGGAGCCAACGCCGTCGAACTGAACCGGGAGGCCGATCTTTTCGTTTGGAAGGTCAAGGCCTGCACTGGCAATGGGCCATCCACTACCACCGCTCAGAAGCAGGGTGAGGTTGTATTGGCCGGAGCCCGAATACGAATAAGGGTTGATGTAGTAGGTCTCAGCCTGGGTGACGGAGATATAGAGCACCTCCATGGGTGTAGTGTCATTGGCTAGGAATACAAAGTCATTGGCTCCAGTTCCTGAGGAATCATAAACGTACATGTCAAAGTCAGCCTTGGAGGGCACTTCCATCTTCAGGGTCAGGGTGTAGCCTGAGTCCAGGTCCACGGAGTAGTAGTCATTAGCATCGTTAAATCTGTCCAGTGTCTTTTCTATGGTGAGTGGAGAAGCTGGGTTGGCCAGTAGCTGGGCTGTCAGGTCTTCGGCATTGGCTATATCCTCTCCATCGGAATCATCTGCTGCAAGCGCGTTGCGAACCTGGACTGTCAGGGTATACATCCCAGACCCACGATAGGCGTGGACATTGATGTACCAGGTTCCAGCATCACGGATGGCGATGTTAAGAGATTCACCGCCCCAGACATTTGCTGAAGCACCCTCATTGAAACCATCTCCTGCATTGAACCAGTCACCGCCGCCAGTACCAGTCTCATCATATATGTAAAGGTCAAAATCGCATTTGTTGGGTACTGTCAAGGTCGCTATTAGGTACTGGTTTGAATTGGCAGCTATCTTGTAGTAATCATCTTGGTCCATGTACTTCGAGGCAGTGCTTTGAACAGGTCGATTATTACCAATGGTCTCGGCCTGACCAATCACATCGTTATTGTCCACAGACACTACCTCAGTGCGAATGTCGATCTGAAGCTTATAGTCAGCTGAGCCCTTGTAGGCCTTGACCGCAAAGAAATAGCTGCCAGATTTCGTGGTCATGATGCTTATCTGCTCGTCGCTGGTGCCAAAGTAGTTGGATATTGCTATCTCTGTAGCAGAGGACGAGACAGAATCATACAGAAATAGATCGAAGTCAGACCCATCCAGACTGGACAAGTTCCCTGTAAGGGCAACACCGTTATCAACATCCACTTTGAAGTAGTCCAGACCGTCAGTGTGCTCGTCAACACTCCCAACAACGGTCTCACCGGATTTGACTATCTGGGCCTGAGTTGCGCTGTTATTAGGCTCGCTCTCAAGGATCTCTCCTTCCTCAAGGTTCAGTATGGGCAGGATGTACATGCCAGCCAGCACCATTATCACGATGGCGATAACGGCTCCAATGGCCTTTCCTTTGCCCTTCTTCTTCTTTTTGGGGCGTGCTCCGGCAGGTATTAGAGAAGCAGGAGCAGCAACTCTGGAAGGAGGATATTGTCTTGATGGAGTGGCGCCAGGCGGAGCCCTCTGGGTCTGGTATGATCTGGGTTGAGAAGGTCTCTGGCCTGATGGGCGCTGGGGTGAACCCTGATACTGTGATGAGCGTTGCTGTCCTGATGGAGGACGCTGGTAAGCAGGTTGCTGTCCTTGTGGTGGGCGCTGGTACTGCACAGCCTGCCTGGGTGGCGGGGGTTGATACTGTGGGCTTGCCCTGGGCGGAGGTGGTGGTGGTGCTGCCTGAGCACTTGGTGCTGGAGGCGGAGGAAGTTCAAGCTCCAGTGGGGAGCCACAGTATTGGCAGGTATTTCTATCAGCATCATTGTTACCTTTACAAGTTGGACAAACGACCATTGGACATCACCAGAAAGGAATTAGAACCCGGATACTTAAAGGCTTTCTGTAGCCACACCAATAACCCCAAGGCCTTCGAGGCTACTAGGGAATAATACACTACTGGACAATATGATACGCCATGCCAATACCCAATAACAGGTTCACTTCAGCTCTAAAACAACAATGATGGCTCACTAAAAGGCTCACTAAAGGATTGCCAACATGAAGTATCCACCGAATGCCACCAGAAACACTCCGATCAGGGCGAATACTGCATCTGAAACCCTGGGAGTCCAGCGCCCCTGTGACCGATGAGTGAGGATTCCGATCAGGGTGTACCATACCAGGTCGCATGACCAATGCACGACCGCAAATGTGACCAGGCCAATAACTCCAAAGGCCAGTGCCGAGGAGATGAGCGCGGCTCCGACTGTTGCCCACCACACAAAAAAATAGGGATTAAGGCTAGTCAAGAACCCTCCGACCATAGGAGAGTGAAGGAATGCCTTTGCCTCGGCGCCAGAAGCCACAGCCTCCGTGTTCATATCACTGATAGGCTCATCGCCTCCAGGATCATCATCCCCTCCAAGGTCATTTTCAATCCCCTCCTCTTTGCTTTTCCGGGCAGCCTTGACCGAACGCACCATCAGAATGCCCATTATGACAAGGGCAAACCCACCTATTAGGCTCACTCCAGCCTTGACTTGGGGTTCTGTAAGCGCAGAAGCAAAGCCAACTGCAATAAGAGCCATGAGCGGAAACTCGAGAATGCCATGACCCAGTATCACCTTCAGGCCTGCCATTTTATCTTTTGGGCTCTTTGCCAGGGTGATAGCCAGAACTGGACCTGGCATCAATACCCCGGAAAGGGATATCACCACAACCCCGCCCAGAAAAATAATGAATTCCAGTAACGACCC
>JAUVCJ010000223.1 GCA_030595765.1 Thermoplasmatota archaeon
ACATGCCATCTGCTAGACGAGGATAATATCGAAACCATAAAGGAGTTCGCTCTGCTCGACGGTGCTGTTATTATTGATGATGAAGGCTACGTATTGGCCGCAGGCAGGTATGTTACTGAGATATCCTTTGACCTTAGTGCATGCCAGGGCTTGGGTGGACGGCATCTAGCAGGCGCATCCATTAGCAAGACCACGAAGGCTCTGAGCATAGTGGTCTCTTCAACTGGTAGCACCCGGGCGTTCCTGGATGGCGCTGAGATATACATGGTTGGCCCGCTCTGAATATTTAATTTGAGCGATCCAGCAATCCACAAATACATATTTAATCTATCCAGCAATAAATCCGCCAATCGACTCAGGGCCCGGCAATCAATCAATCAATCAATCAATCACGATGCTACCATCAAAATCCTTGCCCAGAAGCGCATTTTCAAGGGCAGTGAGATCCCAACCTTTAACGACATATAATGGAATCTGGAGCCTTTGAAGTATCTTTGCGCCAGTTGGGTCGAATACGATGTGAGGGCCTGCACCAGATCCTCCGCCTTGCGCTATCTGCACCATTCTTTCGTGTGTCAATTCAGGCAGATGAACAGCATCGGAGTGTATATTGGGGTCGCGGTTGTATACACCATTAACAGAGGTGGCATTGATGAGCCTAGTACCGCCAACAGATTCAAGCAGCATCGCCGAAACCGCATCGGTGGTGTGGCCAGGCTCGGTCCCGCCCATTACCTTGATAGGTATCTTGTTAGAACGCACACCAGAACTCCCATCAGAATCCCTATCAGAACCCCCACCAGATAACTGCACCATTGCCTCCACGCTTTCTGGAATGTGCTGGTTGGAAAGCTTGCTTCCAAGTACAGCTGTCAAAAGCCTTGAGTTCATTCTTGTAGCTCCGATCCCCAGAAGGTCAAGCTCATGCTCACTAAGTCCTTTAGCCCGGCCTTGGGTGATGTAGTATCGTGCTATCCATCCGCCGCCTACCACAACGTAGAGGTTAACCTCACTGCTTACTTTTTCAAGCAGAGCGCAAAGGTCGCCAAGGAATGCTTCGGGATTCTTCTGAGAGATCAGGATGGACCCGCCAAGTGAAAGCACAACCGATTCCATTGAAATCCCTGGCCTTTTGGGAGGTGTCAAACACCCCTATCTAGAACAGGCTGTTCAGCTTTTCCTCGATGTTCTTCTTTGGCATGGCGCCGACAAGGCGGTCAATGACCTCGCCGTCTTTGAAAACTAGAAGTGTCGGGATGCTCATGACACCGTACTTCATTGCAATAGCCTGGTTATCATCGATGTTGAGCTTGCCAAAGGCGATCTTGCCATCATACTGGGTCGCAAGTTCGTCCACGATCGGGGCGATCATCTTGCAAGGCCCACACCATGGTGCCCAGCAATCAACGACGATGTTGGTGTTCTGTGAAATAAATTCCTCAAACTCGCTCGAATTGATCTCTTTTGTCTGTGACATTGTATGGCCTCCAAAAATTACATGTTGCCTTCTACAGTGGTGCTGAACACGGTAATATCATCAACCAATGATTTGATCTCTGCAGATTTATCCACATGAGCCACAACAAGGGCTTTTGGACCTGCGCTCACCACAACAACTGTCGAATCCTCTAGGTTGACAATAATCTCTTCAAGCTCGCCTTTTAGCTCAGATGTTGCTGTTTCAGCCGAGCCAAGTAAAATGGCAAACATGGCAACAAAAGTCTCCATATGAGCAGGTTTCGGAACATTACCAGCAAGGAACATGCCACTGCGTGTAATGACCACGACATCTTGAATACCATCTACGGCCTTCAAAGCGTCAATACCTTGTTCCAGTTCAGGAGAAGCTCCAGACATTTTATCCCCCAGAAGTTTTTCTACTCCTCTGTATAACCCAATTTGATTTAAAAGTTTTGCGACGGTTTCCCACAATTCTTCAAATGATTTTTGGCCAAGGTTGTTGGCTATTGCATTGACACATCGTTGGGTCAACACATATCAAAATGAACATCATGCACCCTCCTTGATGACACCTGAGGTGTCCTTTGCCGAGCTAGGATGTAGCCTACTGTGGGGTAATGGGTTGTCCCTTGCCGAGCTATTACATAGCCTTCTGTGGGGCAATGGAACATTCTTTGCCAAGCTAGGATGTAGCCTTCTTGGTGATTATGGGGCATTCTTTGTCAAGCTGTGTTGTAGCCGCTTTCCGAACCTCATGATGTGCTCTTTGCAAGGTCTTCGACATAAGCTTTAATACCATTTTGGAGATAAGGGTCTGGTTCGAAGGCAAGGTATGCTTTTGGACCTGACCGAGTCCTTGGATGCACCGGGGTGGGATTCGGGGGGAATGAATGATGACCAAGTACAAAGAATCAGAACTAAAGTCCCTTCAGGAAAGGGCTACCACGATCAGGAAACACGTCATAGATATGACCTACAAAGCCCAATCTGGCCACCCGGGAGGGTCATTATCTGCCACTGACATCATAACTGCGCTTTACTTCCATATTATGGACGTCAAACCCGAAGACCCAGCCTGGGAGGACAGAGATCGATTTGTCCTGAGCAAGGGACACGCAGCACCAGCACTCTATGGAGCCCTGGCAGAAAAGAACTATTTCCCAGTTAGCGACCTTATCCACCTTAGAGAGATGGGACACCACCTTCAAGGTCATCCTGACATGAGAAAGACCCCAGGTGTAGAGGCGTCCACAGGGTCCGAGGGACAAGGACTGTCAATAGGGGTCGGTATGTGCCTGGCTGCAAAACTCAACAGAAAACCCTACAGGATTTATGTCATGTGTGGGGACGGAGAGATGCAATGTGGCCAGATATGGGAGGCTGCGATGTCAGCATCTCATTACAAGCTGGACAATCTAACAGCGTTCGTTGATAGGAACATGCTTCAGATCGATGGATCCACTGAAGAGGTCATGTCAATCGACCCGATAACTGATAAATGGGAGGCTTTCGGCTGGCATGTCATAGAGATCAATGGACACAGTTTCAAGGAGATTCTTGATGCCATAGGGGAAGCCAAAAGAACAAAGGCCAAACCCACCATGATAATAGCTCACACTGTCAAGGGTAAGGGAGTGTCCTTCATGGAGGGCGCAGTAGGATTTCATGGCAAGGCTCCAAATGATGAGGAATATACCCAGGCAATGAAAGAGCTGGGGGGATTGAAATGAGCAAGAGATGGATACTTGGTAGCCAGAGAAAAGCCTATTCAAAGGCATTATTGGACCTTGGGAAAGAAAGACAGGACATTGTGGTTGTGAATGCCGACCTGGCCTCTTCCACAAAGACTGACAGGTTTGCAAAGGAATTCCCAACAAGGCATTTCAATTTCGGCATTGCAGAGCAGAACATGGTCTCGGCCGCAGCAGGTCTTGCCGCCTCTGGTAAGACCGTTTACCTGAGCACTTTCGCAGTGTTTGGAACCGGAAGGGTCTATGACCAGATACGCCAGTCCATTGCCTATCCCAAGCTCAACGTGAAGCTTGTTGAAACTCATGCTGGAATCACTGTTGGAGGAGATGGAGCAACCCACCAGATAAACGAGGATATCGCCCTCATGCGTGTATTGCCCAACTTCACGGTGATAGTCCCAGCTGATGACTATGAGACATTCAAAGCCGTACGCGCCGCAGCCGTATGGGACGGACCAGTCTATGTCAGGCTCGGCAGATCAAACATACCCAGAATTACAAAGAGAGACGAT
>JAUVCJ010000081.1 GCA_030595765.1 Thermoplasmatota archaeon
GATGCCATTCTTTTCACCAGGCCGATGATAAGTGGAAATGTCTCCAGGGTCGGTCAGGAGCAATATGACTGGGATGTCCTTCTGGATGCTCTTTGCCTTCCTTCCGAACATGAACGGATCCAGGTCTCCCAGGCTTGCCATGGTAACGACCAGGTCATATTTTCCAGACTCCAGCTCCTTTAGGGCCTCTTGAGCATTGGGCACCCTGAACACCCACGGCGGAGCTGAAAGGTCCAGACCCTGGTACTCTCCAGAAAGATTGTCAAGAAGCATTCCATCCTCCTCCAAGGTGAAGGCATCATAGAGACTGGACACAAGGAGTATCTTCTGAACCTTGAACTTCATCAGGTCGTAAAAGTCATGGAAGGTGGGTCTATAGTCCCCCAGATAATCGATGTCCGGTGAGCTGTTGCTGCCCAGGTATTCTTTCATTACGTTGAGGATGGGAGTCATTCGTATTTATGCCTTATCGGCAAGAAAATAATCCACCGAAAGAGCCCGGAACTTTGCATTATCAGGAACATAAGCTCCAGTCAGAAGGTTTTGTGCTTATACATTATCAGGAACATAAACTCCAGTCAGAAGGTTTGGTGCTTATGCATAATCAGAGTCAGATTTCCACCGTAACGGTTATCAACCACGCAACCATCCGCACTCGTTATGTCCATGCTGAAGGCAATAACCTTCGATCTTTTTGGCACCCTGGTGGACGGGGGTTACCCTGATGTTGAGATCATTCTTCAGGAACTGGTTGAAGACACAGGCATCCCTCTGAGGGTTAAAAAAATACTTCAAACCTGGAACCAGGTGTTGTTTCAGGTACGCTCAGATGGGAAATTCAGGACACTACGCGACCTTGACATGGAAGTATTGCCTAAGGTATTCGAAATGATGAACATCGATGCCGACCCTGAGGTATATGTGGACAGGTTATTCCAGAGGTTCAAAATGGCAAAGCCCTATCCTGAGGTTGCCCATGTTATGAGATCGCTCGATGGTATTCCACGAGCTCTTGTATCCGATGCTGACAGATCCATGGTGGAGCCAGTACTAAAGAACCTAGGAATTGATTTTGATGCTGTTGTCTACTCAGAAGAAGTGCAGTGCTACAAGCCAGACCCTCGCATTTTCAATGCCGCTCTTGAACAGCTAGGCATTTCCCCAAAAGATGGCATCCATGTGGGAGATGTGACTAAACTGGATGTGATAGGAGCGGCAAATGCAGGAATGAGCTCCTACTGGGTGAACAGGGATGGTGCTACAGCAATCAAATGCAAACCCAGCCACCAGGGAGAGGATCTAACTCCATTGGTTGACATCGTACTAGGATGAATGCATGACCAGGTAAATGGCTCGGCGTTGGAGAGGTTGATCGGTGTTGGGCATTGCTCAGCGTTGGAGAGGTTAATCGGTGTTGGGCCATTGCTCAGCGTTGGAGAAGTTAATCGGTGTTGGGGCATTGCTCAGCATTGGAGAGGTTGATCGGTGTTGTGGCATTGCTCAGCGTTGGAGAAGTTAATCGGCGTTGGGACATTGCTCAGCGTTGGAGAAGTTAATCGGTGTTGGGGCATTGCTCAGCGTTGGAGAGGTTGATCGGTGTTGGAGTTGCCTGTTGGGCTCTTTATTATCTTCTGAGGTGATTAGCAATTATCGAGGCCATCTTGAGCCCTATGCCAGGCACCCGCGAGATATCTCTTTCTGCTGCTCCCTTAATCTCCTTTACAGAACCAAAATAACGCAACAGCTCCCTGCGCCGCTTTGGCCCAAGGCCTGGGATGGCATCCAGTTCAGATGTCAAGAGCGTCTTTGACCGCCTGGCTCTATGCGCCGTGATCGCAAAACGATGGGCCTCATCCCTTACTGCCTGGAGAAGCCTCAGGCTTGCTGTGCCCCTAGCCAGAGGTAGTGGGCTCTCCACCCCAGGTAAGAACACCAGCTCATTGCGCTTGGCCAGACCAATTACAGGCACCTTCCTGGCTCCGACAGCTTTCAATACATCTCTGGCTCGATTGACCTGACCCTTGCCACCATCAACCAGAACAAGGTCTGGCATCTTACGTTCCTCTCTGAGCATCCGGGAATAGCGCCTCTGGATCGCCTCACCAAGCATGGCATAATCGTCCTGACCCTCTACAGATCTGATGTTGTATTTTCTGTAGGAGCTTTTGTGAGGTCTGCCATCTTTAAAGACCACCAATGAAGCAACAGACTCCTTTCCATGCAAAGTGGAGATGTCCAGCCCCTCGATGATCCTCGGAAGCGTAGGCAGATGGAGTACAGTCTTAAGACCCTCCAGGGCATTGACCTTCTGCCTGTTTGCAAGATCTGCATTCGACTGGGCAAGCTCCAATACCGACTTGTTCACTCCTGCTGTGGGTCTTCTAATCTGAACCTTTCTCCCAGCCCTGGTGCGCAGCCACTCCTCCAGCTCGTTTCTCTTAGAAGGATTGATGCATGTTCCAATGTAGGGCGGAGGCATATGCACCGAATAATACTGCTCCAGGAATCCCCTGACAACGAATGCCCCATATGCAGGGTCGGTCCCATCCTCCCACTTTCGGACCAGATCCTGGTCTATATCGAAAAGGGACCGGTCCACCACTAAGCCATTACGCACCTTGAAGAGCGCCACTGTGATGGCCCTGCCCTCCTTTGCCACCCCTACAAAATCCTTGTCACCTGGAAGCAGCTGGACTCCCTGAAGTCGAGCCCCCCTTCTGACTGCCTCCAGTCTGTCTCTGAGCCTCCCTGCCTTCTCATATTCTAGCGCTTTTGAGGCCTGCTCCATCTCGCTCTCCAGCTTCATGAGTATCTCGCCATGGTCTCCATCAAGAAAGGCGGCGGCATCGGCAACTGAGCCGGGATAGGCACTTCTTGCATCAACTCCAGATGAAGGGCACAGGCAAAGATCCATCTGCTGGTTCAGGCAGGTCCTGGGATCGATACTCTTGCAGGTTCTTATGCCAAATAGGGTTCGAACCAGCTGGCGAAGCTGGTTGGCAGTACCTTCACTTGTGTAAGGACCAAAGTACCTGGCACCGTCTTGGGCCATCCGCCTCACCTTGAGGATTCTCGGATACTTCTCGTTTGTAAGCTTTAGAAACGGATGGCGCTTCCCATCCATCAGCCGTACGTTGTACTTTGGCTTCATGTACTTGATGAGATTGCTTTCCAGAAGCAGGGCCTCGTGTTCTGAGCGGGTGATAATAGCCTCAAGGCTTGTGGCTCTCTCCATGATCTCTGTGTGCTTTGGAGTCTCATCGGGTCTTTGAATATGGTCCTTTACCCTCTTGGCCAGGGAGCGGGCCTTGCCGATGTACAACGGCTTTCCCTGAGCATCCCTGAATATGTACACTCCAGGTCTCTTTGGCAACTTGGCAGCGGTCTCCACAACGGTCTTAGCTATCACGAGTTATGCCAGGAGGCAGGATTATTTCAAGCTTGCGAGCAGATTAGGCAGCGGCCAAGCAAGGTTTGGATCTCGTGACCGACAAATATCTGCTGAGATGACGGAGAACGGGGTATTATAAGTTCAGTTGTACTCGTTCCAGCTCTTGACCTTCAGCTCATCGACCGAGGTCCTGCTCATGGCTTCCACGAATCTCTTGGCCAACTGGAGGTTCGTCAACAACGGGACATTGAAATCCACAGCCTTGCGCCTGATGAGATAATCATTGTCCAACTCTTTTTTCTCTATGTTCTTGGGGATGTTGATGACAAGGTCTATCCTGCCATCGGCAATGTAGGTGAGCGTGTTGGGCTCCTTCCCGTCCAAGGGCCAGTGGAGAAGCTCTGCCTGGAGACCGTTGGCCTTCAGGAAATCCGCGGTCCCGCCGGTGGCATAGAATTCGAACCCCATGGCGTCTAGTGCCCTGGCGCTGTCAAGGAACTCTGCCTTGTATCTGATGGGGCCAGTGGACAGTAGTATATTCTTTTTCGGCATCTCGAAACCAACCGAGATGAGGCTCTTCAGGAACGCCTCGTCAAAATCATCGCCCAGGCAGCCAACCTCGCCTGTGGAGGCCATCTCCACGCCCGATACCGGGTCGGAGCCCTTCAGCCTGTTGAAGGAGAACTGGGGGGCCTTCACGCCCACGTAGTCCAGGTCAAATGCCGAGCGGTCGATGTTCGGGACGGGCTTGCCCATTATTATCCTGGTTGCCAGGTCAATGAAGTTTATCTTGAATACCTTGGAAACAAAGGGAAAGCTTCTGGAAGCCCGCAGGTTGCATTCGATTACCTTCACATGATTTCCCTTGGCAATGAACTGGATGTTGAAGGGTCCGGTGATATTGAGGGCTTTGGCAATCTGCCTGGAAATGGTCTTCACCCGCCTCATGGTCTCCAAATATGTCCTCTGTGGCGGCAGCACTAACGTGGCATCCCCGGAATGCACGCCTGCGTTCTCCACATGCTCGGAGATGGCATAGCAATGTAGCTCTCCATTGTTGGCCACCGCATCCAGCTCTATCTCCTTGGCACCGGTGATGAACTTACTTATTACCACTGGCGAGTCCTTGCCTATTTCAGATGCCTTCTTGAGATACCGCCTGAGCTCGTCCCTGCTAAGAGCGATGCTCATGGCAGCCCCGCTGAGCACATAGCTGGGCCTTACCAGTACCGGATACCCTACCTTGTCCGCAAACTTCTCGGCGGCGACCAGGTCGGTGAGTTCCTTCCAGTCTGGCTGGTCCACGCCCAGCTCATCCAATAACTGGGAAAACAGATGCCTGTTCTCTGCCCTGTCTATGTCCCCAGGAGATGTTCCGAGTATCGGCACTCCGGCCTTGCTCAGGGGCATGACAAGAGTGTTTGGAGTCTGACCGCCCATGGAAACGATGACGCCGAGGGGGCTCTCCTTATCACAGATGTCCAGTATCCTTTCCAATGTGAGTTCCTCGAAGAACAATTTATCACAGATATCATAATCGGTGCTCACTGTCTCCGGGTTGCAGTTCAGCATGATGGTATTGTACTCCATGTTCCGCAGGGCTGTGACCGAATTCACGCAGCACCAGTCGAACTCCACAGAGGAGCCTATCCTGTAAGCCCCGCCTCCCAGGACCATCACCTGATCTCTGTCCCTGGCATCAAGGTCGTCACTGCTGGCATTGTAGGTCATGTACAGATAATTGGTCTTGGCTGGGTATTCCGCGGCCAGCGTGTCTATCTGCTTGACAAACGGCATTATCCCGTGCCCTTTGCGTATCCGCCTTACCTCATGCTCTTCGCTTCCTGTGAGCAGGGCGATCTGGAGGTCTGAGAAACCTCTCCTCTTGGCTTCCCCCAGCAAGGTTCCAGAGAGATCCTGGGCCTTCTGCCCGTCCAATTTATTCTCAGTATCCACAATGTTCTTTATCTTCTGGAGGAACCATAGCGTTATCCTGGAAAGCTCGTGTATCCTATCAAGGGAATATCCCTGTTTCATGGCCTCTGCCACTGCAAATATTCTCTTGTCGGTTGGCCTGCCAAGCTCCCTTTCCAGATCATTGAATTCCAGGTCATTGCACACCAGCCCACTGGCCCCCACATCCAGCATCCTTATGGCTTTCTGAAGGACCTCCTCGAAGCTCCTGCCAATGGCCATGACCTCGCCCACGGATTTCATCTCAGAGCCCAGGTCAAGATGCACCATACTGAACTTCTGCAGGTCCCATCGGGGGTATTTGAGAACTATGTAATCCAGTGCTGGCTCGAAGCATGCTGAGGTCTCCATTGTCACAGTGTTCCTCAGGTCTATCAGACTGTGGCCCAGTGTCAGCTTGGCCGCGATGAACGCCAGCGGGTATCCAGTGGCCTTGGAGGCAAGGGCGGAACTCCTGCTGAGCCGGGCATTGACCTCGATTATCCTGTAATCCTCCGAGTTGGGGTCCAGTGCGAACTGGATATTGCACTCTCCGACTATACCAAGATGCCTGATCACCTTGATGGAAATGGCCCTCAGCTTGAAGTTCTCGGAGGCGGAAAGCGTCTGCACCGGGGCAACAACTATGCTCTCTCCAGTATGGATGCCCATTGGGTCCAGGTTCTCCATGGAGCACACCACTATGCAATTGTTGAAGCGGTCCCTCACCACCTCGTATTCCAGCTCCTTCCAGCCGCCCAAGTACTCCTCAATAAGTATCTGGTCTGTGTGGGAAAAGGCCTTTTGGGTGAGCTGGCGCAGTTCCTTGTCATCATTGGCCACACCGGAGCCGAGGCCTCCGAGGGCATATGCGATCCTGCACATGACTGGATAACCTATCCTCTCCGCAGCCTTCACTGCTTCTTCGACATTATTCACGGCTTTGCTGACAGGTGCCTTCAGGCCTATCTCGTTCAGCTTTCCTATGAACAGGTCCCTGTCCTCTGTGTTCAGTATTGCCTCGATAGGTGTTCCTAGAACCTCGACGCCATGCTTTTTCAGGATGCCTTTGCCATCCAGCTCGACGCCAACGTTCAATGCTGTCTGGCCACCGAAGCCCAGTAAAATACCGTCTGGCTTCTCCTTTTCTATCACCTTCTCCACGTAATTCAGAGTGATGGGCAGGAAATACACCTCGGAGGCCAGGTCTTCTGAGGTCTGTATGGTGGCTATGTTGGGATTCACAAGGACCGTCCTCACCCCTTCCTCCCTGAGCGCCTTGATGGCCTGGCTGCCGGAATAGTCAAACTCGCCTGCCTGGCCTATCTTTATTGCACCGGAGCCCAGAATCAATACCTTCTTCATACCATCGCCCTCACAAACATGTCGAATATCAGTTCGGTGTCGTCAGGTCCGGGAGAAGCCTCCGGGTGGAACTGGGTTCCAAAGAATGGTTTGGATATATGCACCAGGCCCTCGTTGGTGCCGTCATTGTTGTTATAGAACCATTCACGCCAGTCCATGGGCAAGGTCTCTGAACGAACTGCATAGCCGTGATTCTGGGACGTGATGTAGCATCTTTTTGTCCCGACCTCCACGCATGGCTGGTTGTGGCTTCTGTGTCCATATTTCAGCTTGTAGGTGTCCGCGCCCGCGGCAAGTGCAAGTATCTGGGAGCCTAGGCAGATGCCCAGTATCGGGGTTCTGCCCTTCAAGGCCTCTTTCACATGTCCTATGGTATCCTGGCACAGCTTCGGGTCGCCTGGACCGTTGGATATCACGATCCCGTCTGCCTCCTCGCCGAGAAAGTCATGGTTCCAGGGAACCCTGAGAACTGAAAAACCCCTTCTGAGAAAGGCCCTGATAATGCCGTTCTTGACCCCGCAATCCACTATCACCACCTTCTTCGAGCCGCTCCCGTACGTTACCGGCCTGGCAATGCTGACCTCGGAGGCCAGGTTCCTGGTGTTGGGGTCGTCAAATTCCACATTCCTGTTGTCGAACACTATATTGCCCAGCATGGTTCCCTTCTCTCTCAGCCTCCGGGTGAGGGCCCTCGTATCAATGCCGTAAATGCCGGGAACGTCCTGTTCCACCAGCCAATCTGAAAGGGATTTCTCGGCATTCCAGTGCGAATATGCCTCCGGGTTGCCAGCCACTATCACTCCCTGGACATGTATCTTATCGGACTCGAGCCATTTGAGAAGCCCATATTGTTTCTCATAGCCAGGCACTCCATAGTTGCCGATCAGGGGATAGGTAAAGGCTAATATCTGCCCCTTATAAGAGGGATCAGTGAGGCTCTCAGGATAACCAACCATGCCTGTATTGAAAACTATTTCTCCAGACACATCTCTCTCGGACGCAAAGGAAAAACCATGAAAGACAGCACCATCCTCAAGAACGAGTTCGCATGGCCTGTCCCGAGTGCTTCTCTCCGCCACAGTGTTTGAATGATTAGCTGACATTCGACCCGGGAGCCCTCCAACGCACATTCCATATTAAGCCTTTTCCATGTCCCGTAAGAGATTTTTTCATTTCTTCGGAAAATGGCATTCTAGTTGTCCACAGATACGTACTGGCTCAATGCGCACCCATAACGAGCGAGAAGATATCCAGAAAATAATAAAAACGCCCAGCTCTTTCCGGCTGTCCTAGCCTTTCTATCAACCCCAGCCTTTCTATCAACCCTAGACTTCCAATCAACCTTAGGCTTTCAACCAGCCCTAGACTTCCAGAAGCCAGTCAACAAGCTCGCTTACCCTTTTTTCCCGCATCTGGAGTGAATCGGCAATGCTTTCGAGTGTCCAGTCATTTGTGCTGACCACATAGTACAATACTTTGCGCAGGTCATAATCATCATGATAATGGAACAGGTTCTCCCTTGCAATCTGAAGCAATCTCTCTTTTCTTGCCAGAAGCTCACATCTATGCTTCTCCAGGCTACCAATGTCCTGGTCCAGCCTCGCGATTTCCTGTGCCATTTCCCGCAAAGGGCCGGACACATCAGCCCTATGAGCAGTCTCTCTGGCCCTATCCATGACCCATTTCTGTTCTGGACTGGTAGGCGATCTATTCTCTTTCGATGCCGCACTTTTAACGCTAGCCACCTTAGATTCCGCTCTTTTGGCACCCGCCCCCTTGGCACCCACCTCCAACACCTTTACTCCCAGTGCTTTCATCTCCAGGGCATCCGCCTCTATCGCTTCCAGCTCAGCCATCCTTGTCTGGAACATGTTTGGACCCATATCGATGGTGATCGTAAAACGCCCGGTTGGGCGATAGCACTTCCGGGGTGGACCCATCTGGGTTGGCTCGAAGTAGCTCTCCACAAGGCCAGAGTCCTCCAGTATCTTCAGGTGTTTGGAGATGGCCTGCTGGCTGACACCCAGCTCCTTTGATAATTGCAGGGGATAATGAACCTCCTGGACAAGCTTGGCAAGTATCCTGCGCCTTGTCTCGTTCTCAAGGACACCCATGATCCTGTCAAACTCCAGATCGTACATACCAATGCGCCCCATTCAATATCCTAGTAAAGAAGATTATCACCCTAGGTAGCGATCAACTTATACCACTAGCTTATGCCAGTAACTTATACCAGTAACTTATACCAGTAGCTTATACCAGTAGCTTATACCAGTAGCTTATACCAGTAGCTTATACCAGTAGCTTATACCGG
>JAUVCJ010000040.1 GCA_030595765.1 Thermoplasmatota archaeon
ACATCAACACTGGTCTTCAACGTTCTAGCTACATCTTCAACACTATAGCCAGAGCTGGTACAGAGCCGCCGGAAGACGGAGGGTTGACATTCAATGCCCATAGACCTCATGTTCTAACCTCCCAGCGTCCTTCCTTTCGACCACCCATGCGTTTGAGCAACCCATTGGATTGCAGTTTTTGGATGTTTCGTTCTATAGATCGTTCCGTAACTCCTATAAGGGTTGCCAACTCAGGAATTGTTATTGTATCGTCCTTTTCGATCGCCTGCAATATCTTCTCCGACGTTTTTCCAATGCTTTCCCGACGCTTTCCCGACGCTTTCCCGACAATCCCCTCGATAGGGATAGTTGTTTTGTACCTGTCCTTATCCTCTTTGCTTGAATTGCCATCTCTACCCTGAGCCTGGTAGTATCTACAGAACTCATCCTTGCAGAAGCCGCTTCTTAGGTCTGGATTCAGCTTAAGCAGCCTTTTAATTGCGGCTGTTGCAAAAAAGTAATGAGAGTTGGACATGAACCTTTTGCCAGCAACTGGTCTGCCATGCCCTTTTAGCATTGAGATCCTTAGTTGCTCTAGGTTATCAATGTCATTACTGCCTTTAGCGCCATTATCAGAGTTAACAGCTCCGCCAAACTCCAGCCAGCCTGCTCCGATCTCTGCCATGAAGTGGGAATCGCTCCCGGCAGTCCCTGGCTTTTTCCACTTGTTTGCAAGATCCGCTGCGGCCCTGTTCTCAACACTTCTGGTTCTGCCATTTATGCACTCAACTGCATCCACCATCCTCATGACCTCTTCTGGATAGTCAGGTAAGGAGTTTCCTCTGGGGAAGATGTAATTGGTTCGCCTCGGATGCGGCAGTGAGGAGACACCACCCTGATCCCTTATCTCGTCCAGCACCTCTAGCGCATCCTTTGAGATTATCTCCTGATTAAGGAAGTATCCAAGTATCTCAAAGCCCTGGATCGTTTTTATCTCTGCGCCTGGCACCAACAGAAGGCCCTCAGGCTGGCCGTTCTTCTCCAGATAGGAAAGAACCCCATGCGCAGTGTCATGGTCTGTTATTGCAATGCCGTCCAGACCCTTTACACGAGCTCGCTCGATGACCCAGGTGATTGGTGATAGCGAGTCCTTTGAGGAGTTGGTGTGGTTGTGCAGGTCAAATCGCTTCATGGATGCACCTCCATCTTGGTTCTGATCACTTGCTCCAGAAGATCAAGCCTAAGCTCGGTCAGCCTGTCAAACTTGCCCAGATAGGCATCCTCCTCCAGATCGAGGTCGTAGCAGGTCCTCGCATCGATGTCAACAAGCACACCCATCAACCCTGACGACTCAAAGTCTTGCTGGTGCTTGACATAAAAAGGCTCACAGCAGCTACCTATGTAGGAACTGACACCGGAACTACGAAGCCTGAAGAGCTTTTTCATCAGGTCTGCAAAGCTTTGAACCGTTATAACCTCTAGCCCATATTTCTCCCCAAGCTCGTGAGCCGAGCCTGTGGAACAATTGCCGCAGCAGGCACAGCCCTCGATGTATCTCCACCCGCACTGACCTGACTTTGCGCAATACGGAAGCAGCAGCACCTCTGGCTTAGCTATCCCTTCAAAATCTCCAAGAACCGTGAATATCCTGTTGGCATCCTCAGGCTCGAACCCATATTTTGTGAGCTTGCTCTTTCCAAGCGCATCAAGAAATACGCACACCACCTCATCTACACTCACTCCTAGTAACTCCGCATCGCCGCTTGGTAACTCCACATCGCCATCTACCAACTCCATATCATCACTTGGTAACTCAACATTCACTCCTATAAACTTCACACCGCCACCTGGCAACCCCACATCACCACCTAGCAACTCCGTATTTTCCTGCGAAAAGAAGTTTCTTATGTTTGACTCAAGGTCTGATGGCTCGCTGCTTGAGTATTTCAGATGAGCCTCAAGGTCCATTACAGCCCTCTGAGGATGAGCAAAGAAGTCTCCGATCATCAGCACACTCTGGAGCTGATGAGCTCCTGAATCAAGCACAAGCGCCACTCTAATAAGTCCTCCTTTGGTCTTTTTCCTTGAAAGTAGAACGGATCGGGAGTCAAGCGGTCTTCTCAACCCATGGATCCACTCCTCCGAAGACATATCGGTCAGGGCTTGCTCCATTCTTTCAAGCTCCTGCGGTAAGAGATCCCTGGGCTTAAACGATACCCCCAGAGCCTGCTCGAAGCCGTGTGTTATCGCTGCTTTAATCTCATCCATTGGAGGGACAACACCCAATTGCTCTTTTAGGCAGGTAACACGCCTGCGTACCGAGGCTAGCTCTTTGCTTTTCAGCTTCTCCACAGGAATTCGCAATGCTCTAAGCATCCCATCTACATCAAAATCGGTCAGAAGCGTCCCCTGGAACAGGAATGCTGAGCCCTCCTGGACACCACCGGTCCCGGATATCTTCCTGCCATTGACCTCGATGTCGTTCCTTGGTCTAAAACATGCATCTAGGCCAAGGTCTCGAAGTCCCAGCGCCACTGCCTCGCACATCACCCTGTAAAGAGCCTCAACATTAACATCCAGTGCGGAATGAGCTCTATCAGCAATGATCTCCCAACCAAGCTGGCCTTGATCAAAATAAAGAGCTCCGCCTCCTGTTATCCTGCGGCCTATGTCAAGGCCTTTTTCGATGCAGTGATCCATTCTCAGCTCCTGCGTGGTGTTCTGGTGAAATCCTACAAGAACGGCATCTGGAGAATATTCCATAAAACGCAGGGTGTTTGGGCTCTCTCCAGCTGCTCTTGAGTGCAACAATGCCCTGTCCAGTGCCAGGTTCTGATATGCATTCCTGACTCCAGTATCAAGAAGGGTCCATCCCATGCAACGTCAATGGTCATCCAAGCAAAAAAAGCTTCCCTAGCTCAATAGAGCTCAGTATTTTGAACTACTCTCTCCCTCTTGGTAATGATATTACTTCGATATTGGGCGCATAGCTTGGGTGCAAAGAATGGGGGTAAAGTTTGGGTGTGAAGAATGGGTACAATGACTGAGGGAAAAGACTGGTCAGAAAGATTAAGGTCATTCCCTCAATTCGCCAACAGTGGCTACTCTCTCTGCAAACGCCTCATACTTGTGGATGGACTCTTCTGCCTTGGACCGAACCAGTACCTCGACGTCATCAGGCAGGTTTGGGAATCGTACAAGTAACAGGTCAAGAGCTTCCCTGGCCACGTCCTCTACAAAACGGGGATTGGTAAAGGCCTTGTACACCAGCTCGCCCTCCTCCTTGCGCTTCAGGAGGCCGTGTGTTGGAGCTGAAAGAGCCTGCTCAAGTATATCAATAAGATCATCGGCATCCACCTCAGGCGCGCTGAAAGGGGATGTAAGCTCCATCATGGCGATATTTCGCTGGTTATGAGATGGCACTGGTATCTTCTCCAATAGCTCCTTGCAATCAGGATGCTTTTTTGTAAGTATGCTCCTAACCTCCTCCATTGCGCAGGGGCAGACTGTCATACCTATCACCTCAACTCCGATCATCTTGGTGGGCTTACCATTTCTGGGGTGGCACACACCAGCCTTGATGCGATAGGGCTCCAGGCTCTTTCCAAAACCGGATATGGATCTCTCTATGAAGTAATCCGCCTCGATCAATATCTGAGCATAGGTTGCGTAGTCATGACGCTCCAAAAGAGTACTGGCGACCTTGATGCAAAGAGCCTCCAGGCTCTTTTGCGGGGTACGTACACTTTGATCCACAATGCTCTCTATTACCTCGATGTTCCGTGAGAGGTGGGAGCCCTTCTGGGTTGCTGGCAGATCAACTCCAACGTCGATCTCAGCAGACAAGGTCACTTTCACTCCAGACCTCTCGATCTGTATGGGCTTCCTGACCCTGGTCACTCCGACCCTTGATAGCTTGAACACCCGTCGAGGCCTTAGGCTTTGGACATCTGGCACGCTTTCACCACCCAACTGTTAGCAATGCTTGGTAAATAAATGTGATGCTTGAAATTTTCATAAAGAATACCATTCTAGAACAGAAATATTGAGTCGAACACAAGCCACCAGAGCTACCATCGTAAATCGTTTCATTTAACGATCTTGCCATCTTGCATGATAACCTTGGTGGTGCCGTCTGGATAGCTGGCATTAAAGGTGGGCTTGTAAAATAATACATCCCTGTGGGTGTGAGAATCATTCTTACCATTTGGCATGTTGACGTTCATTCCAAAGGCTATGTGCGCGGTGCCGCCTGCCTTCTCATCCTCCAGCATGTTGCCAGTGAGCTTTGCCAAGGGGTTGAGGCCTATCCCAAGCTCTCCGAGCATGCTGGCGCCTTCATCAAGTGCAAGAAGTCTCTCAAGCTCGGCTACCCTGTCTGTATCCTCACCTGTTATCGAGCTGACCCTGCCCTTCTTCACCACGATGTGGATTGGAAAGCTGGACAGTCCAAGGTCGCCAATGGAGCCATCGACCACTATCAGGCCATCGCCCCTGTCCTCGTGTGGAGCGCAAAAAATCTCTCCTGCTGGAAGATTGCCAAACTGGCCTGGAGGTACGATTATGTCAGTGCTAAAAGGCCTGTTACCGATGTATAGCACGATGTCAGTCCCACCAGGGGTGGTTATGTGGACCGAATCAACCCCTTCGAACGCAGCTATTAGGTTGAGCGCATCCTGTTTCATCTTTGCATAGTCCACCTTAACAGAGCCGCGCATCATGCTAGTTGTCAGGCCTGGGCAGTGGGCAATGCGTGCACCATTCTGGCATTCGCCCTTGATAAGTTGGATACGGAATGGGGTCTCGTCACCCAGACTTCTGAATATGTTTACGAAAACGCTCTGGTCCTGAAGCTCCTCCAGAAGAGAATCCGGCACGGTCATAAAGGGTCTGCTACCAGTAAGCAGATGTAGTTGTCCTACTGCCCCCAACCTGTTAGCAGCCTCGGCAAAGGCTCCAGCGACCTGCTCGTTCTCAGGGTCAGCAATGACAAGGCAGTTCTCTCCAGGCTTGAGCTCTGTCACACATCTAAGAGCCGCCTGTGCTCCATTGATGATCTCTTCATCGCTATCGCTTCCGTGTGCCAGGCTCGAGTCGGCTTCATAAGTCATAGAAGATCATGGTTTCCATAAAGAGAGGCGTATTTATTGTTTTTGGATATTCCAATCCACTTCGACAATCTGGCTTATAGTCAAGAACCAAACGTTTGGGATGTTTGAAGGGTTCCTGACTATCTGTGACACATAAAGCATAGAGGCCATGTGACTAGGCATAGAGACCATGGATGAATACGCATTGGAATGCTTTCGGATGTTGCTTCACATCATGCCTGGCATGCCGCCCATACCATCCATTCCACCAGGGGGACCAGCTGGAGCCCCGCCCTTCTTGGATGCAATGACATCATCAATTCTGAGTATCATTATCGCCACCTCGGTTGCGCTTTCGATGGCCTGGCGCTTGACACGCAGCGGCTCGATGACGTGCTCCTTGAGCATGTCTTTTACCTTGCCGGAATATGCGTCCACTCCATGATTGCGCTGCTTTTTGCCTCCGTGGGCAGTGCGCAGGGCTACAAGGGTGTTGATGGGATCCAGTCCAGCATTTTCAGCCAGGGTCCTTGGGATTATCTCAAGACCATCAGCAAAGGCTTCCACAGCCAGCTGCTCCCTGCCTCCAATACTAGAAGCGTATTCTCTTAGGCGCAATGCCATCTCGATCTCGGGTGCACCGCCACCTGGCAATGCCACTCCATCCTCGATTGCAACAGCCACTACCTTCAAGGCATCGTGCATGGCTCTCTCGATCTCATCCACCCCATGCTCTGTGCCACCACGGATCAGCAATGATACCGCTTTTGGACTGACGCAACCTGTGACGAATGTCATGTCATCGTCACCTACTTTGCGCTCCTCCACAAGCTTGGCTTTTCCCAAATCGCTAGCAGTTAGGTCATCCAGATTGGTCACGACCTTTGCACCTGTAGCCAATGCCAACTTCGCCATATCGGATTTTTTAACCCGCCTGATCGCAAAAATCCCTTCCTTGACAAGGAAATGCTGGGCAAGGTCATCGATGCCCTTCTGGCAAATTACAACATTGGCACCGGACTTTTTGATACTGGCAACCATGGACTTAAGAGTATTTTCCTCGGCATCGAGGAAGGCCTGAAGCTTGCTGGGGTCAGTGATCTGTATCTTGGCATCGACCTCGGTCTTCTTGATCTCAATGGCAGTGTCCAGCAGGGCGATCTTTGTGTTCTTGACAAAGCTAGGCATCCTTGTATGAACCCTCTCCTTGTCAAGGAGGATCCCATCTATGAGCTGGGTGTCGCCAACGGATCCACCGTGCTTCTTCTCCACCTTGATCTTGGAGATGTCGGCGATAAGGCGCTTGTCCCTGTCTTCGATGATCCTTAGAACCGCATCAACCACAAGGGATGAAAGATGTTCCTTTGAACCTATGGCTTTTCCGGTCATTGCAGTATTGGCCAGCTTTTTCAGTGTTGCCTTGTCGCTCATCTTAACAACAAAGCCCATGCCAGTTAGAAGCTCGATCGCCTTATTAGCTGCAAGCCTGTAGCCGTTTGCGATAACAGTTGCGTGCACGTTCTGCTCCACCAAGTCCTCAGACCGACGAAGAAGCTCGCCTGCCACAACAACAGCAGTGGTGGTGCCGTCGCCACACTCATCATCCTGGGTCTTGGCTGCTTCTACTACCATCTTGGCTGCTGGATGCTCGATATCTATCTCCTTCATTATTGTGGCGCCATCGTTGGTGATGACTATGTCACCCATGGAGTCGACAAGCATCTTGTCCATTCCCTTTGGACCTAGTGTGGTCCTTACCGCATCTGCAATGGCCTTGGCTGCTGCTATGTTATTGCTCTGGGCTCCCTTACCGCGGTTGCGGGAGGTGCCTTCCCTCAAAATTATTACTGGAGTCTGTCCACCCATCATCTTTGATTCCCCCTGTTATTGATCATTAACTTTCTTTCCAGAGAGCCCAATGAAATTACATTGAACCCTCAGGCAGTTGGAATCACTATAATTCCACTTCTATATAAAACCATCCTAAGGGTCAATATAGTCCAGGCTCGAAAAACAACAAGCCAGATATCCCACCTGAATTCAAATATAACGATTCAAAACCAATGGTGTAAGCCTGAGGGAAAAGGCCTGAGTATTCATATATGATGGTGCAGACATCAGGGATAAAGCCTGATGATGCAAACCAATTAAAACCCCAGAGGTTCTTTGACCAGCCATGATAGGTGTGTCCTGCCCAAATCTCTGCTTCGAAAGGCTCGAAGACATTCTGCCCAGGCTGGCTGATAATAATTGTGTATGGGAGTTTCTTGGAGAGGGGAACCTGAGGCTTCCTGACATCGTTGACGAGCTTAATGACCTGCTTCCATCTTATGACATACCAATCCAGTTACACGCTCCATTTTCAGACATGAACATGGCCAGCCTTAACCCAAAAGTAGTGGACATGACATTCATTGAGCTCGAAGAGCAGTTCATGGCTGCAAAAGAGGTTGGCATCGACGTGATCACCGTCCATCCCGGCATCGTCCCACCAGTGGCCATAGATGGCCCTGCTCCTGCAATAGCGCAGAACCTGAAAAGCATGAAGAGACTGGACAGGCTAGCCCAGGACCTGGATGTAAAACTATCGCTTGAGAACATGCCTAATTTCTGGATGGCCATTGGAAAGGACCTGAAAGAGTTCATGCCAATGCTGGAAGAGACCGAGCTTGGAGTATGCTTTGACATAGGCCACGCCAACACCAATGATGCGTTGGAGGAGTTCATGACCATTCAAGACAGGTTCACCAACGTCCATCTACATGACAACTTTGGCAGATCAGACCAGCATCTGCCATTGGGAAAGGGAAGCATTGATTTTGAAAAATGGTTGCCCCGGGTCATGGACGGATATCATGGGAACCTTATAGTCGAATCACGAACCCTGGAAGATGGCTTATGGAGCCTGGATGTCCTCAGAGCACTCCTCTGAGGTCTCATCCTTGAACAGAGAAATAAAATGGGCAATACCCATTTTGGCATAGTTCACCAGATAGACTGCCCCGAACACTGCCCAGAACAGAACAAACAATCCTATCACCATTATCAATATGAGATCGTTCACAGGTAATGAATCAACATTTACGGCGGGGTTCAGAACAGGCACAAGGGTCGCCAGGTAATCTATCATGAAGTGAAATACGATCGCTCCTGAGAGACCGACCCTCAAGAAGATGTACCCGATAAATAAACCCGCCAGTGTGCTTGGAAGCAGCTTGTACATGTCCCAGCCAGGAACGTGAGCTAGGCCGAAACCGATCGAGCTGATGATAACGATCACGACATGGCCGGTGCCTATGGTTTCAACATTGCCAAAAATAGGCCTGACTGAATCGATGCCTCGTGCTCCCTTGGCCGTTCCCAGTAAGGCAATAGGCACCCCAACATATAGCATCCTGAACCATAGCTCCTCATAGACCGCAGCATTGGCCAGGGCATATGGAAGCTTCCATGAGATCCCGCCACCCGAAAGCGGTGATGCAGGGGTGATGCCAGCCCCGATTATGATTAATGCATAGACTGTAGCAAAACACAGGTTTGCCATGAATATCTGGAATATCACCATGTAGGGCTGCCTGGTCCCGATGCTCGGTGGCTCCATCCGATAAATGGCTCTACCCAGCTTTTTCAAGTCACCAATGCCGGAGCGGAGAGCCAGATGAACAAGCGATGCCAATATCGCACATACCAGGAAAACATACCATGCCAGGAACCATCCCCCGTGCAACTCTCCAACCTCCACAACATATGGGATGGGCACATACATCGTTGTGGACGATGCCAGGACCTGGTCATAGCTGGCGTAGAAGTTCCAGAGAAGGGAGCCAACCTCCATTGTAATGAAGGTCATGAGTGTCAATACCCCGCCGAGCCAGAATAACCAATAGAGCTGGGACATACCACCCTGGCGCTGATGAACTGGAGGGTGCCATGGCTGGTTGGGAGGTCCATTATAATATCCCTGTGGAGTCCCTTGTTGACATTGAGAGCCAGGGAGAGGCGCCTTTATGAATGATTCTGGAGGCATATGGAAATGAGGATTAGAGGTGTTCTGGGCTGGTGCTGATTGTCGAGAGGGTTCTGATTGTTGGGATGGCACTGGTTGTCGAGAGGGCGCTGGTTGCTGGAGTGACACTGATTGTCGAGAGGGTTCTGATTGTTGGGATGATGATGCTGCTTCCCTCCTCTCTTTCTCATCGCTTTCCCCCTTGCCATCCTTTTCTCCCATCTGCTCAGGGTTATGAATTTTGGAAGGCACGAATTGGTGCTTGCCATCCTGGGTTTCTGTCTCCTCTGACATGATACCACGTTTCAATTCTACATAAATGATTCTTGTTTGAGAACCGTCCCACCCTTTATATATACTGCTGATTGAATAGATTTAGTTAACCCCTACCTCTCCTTTTATTTTTTCTTCTCTAGTTCTCACCTGTTGATATTCGCCCGTGATTCCGCAGATGTGTTCAGATCATAGTGGCAATATTGAATCGTCATCTATGGCGCCCAGCACATGAGATTTAGCTTCTGGTCAGAAAAATCATCCTCGGACATTCCAATTAGTAAAAATTCTAGTCATCCAGGATCCTACTCAGAAAGAATGTGAGCAAGCTTGCTTGGATCCACGTTCCCACCGCTTAGGACCACAGTTACCCTCTTGCCAGAGAACTCTCCTGCGCTAGCCATCAAACCTGCAAGCCCGGCTGCGCCGCTTGGTTCCACCAAAGTCTTGGCTCTGAACAGCAACAGCTTCATTGCCTCGAGAATGTCCCAGTCCGTAACTGTCAATATTCCGTCAACGTACTGCCTGGTAGCCGAGAATGTCAATTTTCCAGGGGAAAGTGGACATAACCCATCTGCAACTGTGTTGATGGATCCTAGAGCTTCGATCTTTCCGCTCTCAAGAGACAAAAGCATAGCGCTTGCCCCCTCTGGCTCAACACCGTAAACATGCACATCAGGTTGTATGGCCTTGATCGCAATTGCAATGCCGCTTAGAAGCCCACCACCACCTACCGGCACCAATACAGCATCAATGCCCTGGCCCTGAGCCTGCTCGGCAATCTCCATCCCAACAGTTCCCTGGCCTGCAATGATGTGAAAATCATCAAAAGGTGGTATCATTACCAATCCCTCGTCCTCGACAAGCTCCTGAGCTCGCTTCAACCTGTGCTCTGATGTTGTGCCTGCAAACTCCACTTGAGCACCATACCCCTTTGCAGCCTTTACTTTTATCTCTGGCGCAGTTTTAGGCATCACGACCTTTGCTTTGGTGCCTGCTAGAGAAGCTGCAAGAGCAACTGCTAGAGCATGGTTGCCGCTGGAGTAGGTGGTTACACCTGCCTCCAATTGCTCAGGCGAGAGCCTTGATATCCGGTTGTAGGCCCCACGTATCTTGAACACACCTCCACGCTGAAGGTTCTCGGCCTTGAAGGATACATTGGCTCCTGCCAGCTCATTGATGGTCTTACAGGTCAGGATCGGTGTTCTGTGAGCCACACCTTCAAGTCGTTCTCTTGCTTCTTGGATATCTTTGAGGGTGGGCAGTTCGCACATCTATACAGGGATAGATTGGAAACTATATAGCATTAATATCGCATTGTATCGCACCATTCAAACTTGATTGGCCAACGCAAGTTTATATATCAGTAAATGGATTTCAGAATGGTTTTTATGGGGCTTCCAGCCAGAGATAGACAGGAGTTGCTTGAGCGCATAGCCGAGCTTGCAGACCTAGGCAGCGATGTTGGTGGCCTTGAAGATATGCTGGAAGAGAGACCTGATGAGCTTCACAGGGAGCTGGATAGGAAGTTCGATGAGCTGGATGGCGATGTTATCCTGATAGACGACATTTTGGACGAAACACCTAGCGAACCTGAGATCAAGATCACGAAAGTCGACAGCGCTATTGCCAAGGAGCAGGCTGAGATCGAGGCTGAGCCAGACATTAAAGCTGAAGCAATGGGCAAGACATTGCAAGTAACAGACATTGAACCAATCATTGAGCAAGACCTTGAAGATGATATTGTAACTGAACAAGACCACGAAGATGGCGCTGAAATAGAGAGCGAGCATATTGTAGTTGAAAAGCCAGAAAGCGAAACTGGACATGGGCTAGAAGATGATGCTGAAATAGAGAGCAAGCAAATTGTCGTAGAAAAGCCAGATAGCGAAAATGAGCCAGAGCCTGAGGCTGAGCCCGGAGACGGCGCTGAAATAGAAAGCGAACATATTGTCGTAGAAAAGCCAGATAGCGAAAATGAGCCAGAGCCTGAGGCTGAGCCTGAAGATGGCGCTGAAATAGAAAGTGAATCGATTGTCGTGGAAGAATCTGAAACCAGGATGGATACAGAGCCTGTAAGCTCTCAATTAGAAGAACCAGTAACAATCACTTCGGCACAAGCTGAAACCAAGCTAGAAAATGAAATGGTCAGGCCTGATGATGAAGCTACAATAGAGCAGAGCCCAGATGTCAATAACGATGAAAACCTCGATGAAGAGGATGCAGATGTAGAAGAACATGATAATGGCGAAGAAGATGCCAAAGATGTCGAAGAGGGTGAAGAGGAAGAAAGTGATGATGATGCTGATGACCTTCTGGAAATGGGCAAGCCATCGCATATGATCAGCCCAGAACCCGTCACAGAATTGGTCAGCATTGATGAGGAGGACTTCCCAGAGGTTATGGAGGTCGAAGCCATAATAGAGGATGACCAGGCCGAGCCAACTAACGAGATCTCACCACCTGAGAAGGAGCCTGCAGATATCGAGACCGAACCTGCAATTAAATTGATACCTCTTGGAAAAGTTGTTGAAAAGCCTGTGGACGTAACCAATGAAGAACTAAGCCAGGATGAAGCAAAGCCTGTTGATTTGGTAGAAGAGCAAGAACTTGTGCCTGTTACAGAAACAGAAACAGAAAAAAAAGAAAAAGAAGAAACAGAACAGATACCAGAACCAGAAGAACCTAGCGAATCAGCAGAGAGTGTTCCAGCAGATACTGAGCTCGCAGAGGAAAAACCCACCGAAATGGTTGATGAACCTAAGGAGCCACCAGTTGAAGAAACAGCGGAAGATGCACCAGATGAGCAGGGAGCTGAGACAGAAGAACCGGACGAGCCAGCAGAGACTGAGATTGCAGAAGAAAAACCTGCAGAAGCAGTAGAAGAACCTGAGAAGCCACCAGTAGAAGAAACGGCTGAAGAGACACTTGAAGATACAACAGAAGATGCGGTGGAAGAAATAGCTGATGAGCAGTTACCAGAACCTGATGAGCCTCCAGAACAAGACCTGACAGAGGGTGTGGCTGAACAGGAGATTGAGGATGAGACGGGTTCCATTACCCTCATCGATGATGTAGAGGAAGAGGTTGGAGATGTTGCTGGATCTGATATTGAGCCTGAAGCAGAGACTGAGCCTGAAAAGGAACTAAAAGAGGACCTTGAGGAACAGCCGGATATTGCTGAGCTTACAATTCATGATGCAATGGATGACGATGATGGTGGCGAGGCTACAATTATGATCGGAGGCGGGAAGCCAAAGGTTAAAATGAGCAAGCCAAAAGCTACTGGAAAGGGCGATAAAGAACTAGATATTGGAGAAGAAGATGATGAAGATTATGAAAAAACGGGTCATGGTGGCAAGAGGCCACATCATAAAAAGAAAAAGAGTGGTAGGTCACGTGGTGTCATGGCAGTGGCCATGGTATTGATCCTGATCGGAGTGGTGCTTGGAGGCTATCTTGTAACTGACAACCCAAAGCCTGTCGCTGACCTTATGATAACGCCACTGGACCCGGATACCGGCGAGACCATCATGTTCGATGCAAGCGCATCTAGCGACCTTGGCTCCATTCTGGAAGCTGGTGGCATCGTCCAGTACGAGTGGGACTTCGGAGATGGTAGCAACCCCTACATCGAGAATAAGGCCAGCCACGAAGATGGCGCCTTTGATGGAATAACCACTCATTATTACCTGCAGAGCGACGTCTATCAGGTGTCGATCAAAACAATCGATGCAGCGGGTCAGCAAATGGTGGTCGAGAAGGAGGTCAATGTCAAGGAACTGATACTGGACATGCCCACCCAAAAGATAAGGATCGGCGACAACGGCACCTACCAAGTGACTGGCA
>JAUVCJ010000157.1 GCA_030595765.1 Thermoplasmatota archaeon
AGTGCCTTGCTTACACTGAATATCCTGAACGTTAACGACCCCCCCGAATTCTCCTCGAGTGGAACATTTATCGCAACCGAAGACACGCAGTTCGAGGCCACGATAACGGCCTTTGACCTGGATGGGGACGACATCACATTCACAGATGATTCTCCTCTCTTCGACATAGACCCCATCACAGGACTGGTCAGCCTCACACCTACGGCTGATGACATAGGAACCAAACCATTTGTGATATGGATCGATGATGGGAATGTGGTCAGCCCAGTGAGTCGAACCTTCTACCTGGAGGTCAGGGAGGTCAATGACCCCCCAACACTGATGCCCATTCAAGATTTTACCTGCACCCAGGACCTTATATGCGATCTATGGTTCGATGCTATTGACGAGGAAGGAAACACCCTTACTTTCAGCGACGACTCTCCCCTTTTCGAGCTGGACCCTGATCTTGGCACTGCCAGCTTTACACCAGGCAATCAGGATGTAGGACTTCATGCCATCCGTGTTTGGGTCAGCGACGGATCATCAACCTTTGGCCGTACATTCCCTCTGACCATCCTGAACGTCAATGACCCTCCATTCTTCGAGCTTCCAGAAAGGGTCTCGGCCTGGGAAGGCTCGCAATTTAACTTCCAGATCACAGCATTAGACCCGGATCCATTGGATGTATTGACCTACTCCGATGATTCACCACTCTTCGACATTGACCCGGATACTGGGTTGATAAGCTTCCAGCCAGTTTATGCCGATATTAGAGAGCACTCCTTCACCATCACAGTAAGAGACCTTGCCGGCCTGGAAGTTTCAAAGGATTCTCTTATCGAGGTCATGGCAGTTGAACACCCACCTGTGGCAGAGGCCACCTGGAGGATCGGGGGCAATGCAAACCTGGAACTCTCTGTTCTGATGGCAGGGAGAGCTGGAAATACACTTACTGTAAGGCACATCCAGGCAGGACAGGTCATGAGCCAGAGAACACTATCCAAGGCAGACGAGACCTTTGCCATGACCAGCATAGAAATACCAGCCCCCTCAAATGGACTGGTGCAACTTGATTATGTGGATGGTTTTGGAGGCGTTAACCCCACCCTTCTGGTTGCAAGCAGCTCCAATGGACAGTCTGTAATTGCCTTTGGTTTTGATTCTTTCCTGGGTGATAAGCTACTATCTATGGATATATCAAGCATCCTGCCAGACCCTAACACCATAACCTTTGATGCAACTGAGTCCTGGGATGAGGATGATGACTTGGTTGAGTTTGTCTGGAGCTTCGGTGACGGAACCAGCGAGACCGGCGTTACCCTCCAGCACACATATTCAAGCCCTGGCGACTATCTGGTCGAGCTGACGATCAAGGCTTCCAGTGGGGAGATCGCCACCAAAAGCTTCACAGTAACGATAGAGAGAGGCCCGATATCTCTGGACGAGCTTATGGAGCAGGAGGAATTCCTGAGCTTCTTGGACATGTCTGGGTATAGCGCGGTCAAAGTACTATCAGCGGATCCCATAGCGGCACTTGACATGCCTCAGAGCATACTCATTGCAAACCTTGGCCAGGAAGCACTCTGGATCATCCCTCCTGGGCAAGATACCACCCTCCTGCTTGCCTCAGGGCATAGGTCAGTGGAGATACTTCGCATTGATGGTGACGAATCCAAGAAAATGCTGGTCGAGGGAACCGGAGGTGAAGTAGAGATGCTTCTTAGTGGAGATCTCGACCATATCATGCTCTCATCAAAGAGCTCATCGACCTACTCTACCCTGCTTGAGAGAATGGAAGGAGGAGAGCTGGGACGCTTCCAGATAAGAGACATCACGCTTGGCCCAGAAGAAGTACATCTTTGCACCATCAATGACTGGGAAAAATTGTACACAGATTCTCCAGCAATAATACTCCAGATAGATGCGAATGCTGATGGCATATACGACAGCTTCTCCAAGCTAAGCAATGGAATGGATGGTACCGAGATAGAGTCCAGCCAGACACAGGTTGTGGACCCGATAACCGGGTCAATTAGCGAATATTCCTTATTATTTGTGATGTTCGGCTCCATAGTTGCTCTGGGTTTTGGTTCTCTGCTACTTACAGAAGTTGGCAAGTTGGCCCTTCTATCGCTACTGCTTCCGCTCTATTCCAAGCTAAGCCGCCAGGATGTGCTTGAGCAGGAGACCCGCGGCATGATACGTGGTTACGTGATAGCTAATCCCGGCGATCATTTCAACGCCATCAAAAGGGCGCTTGGGCTAAATAACGGCAATCTGGCTCATCATCTTTCGGTGCTGGAGCGTGAAGGGATCCTAAAGGCGCGAAAGGATGGGATGTACAAGCGCTACTATCCCTTTGAGATGCGGGTGCCTAACGGCAGAGGCCTGATGGTCACAGAGATACAGCACGACATCATGAAGAAGGTTCAGGAGTCACCAGGCATCACCCAAAAAGAGGTGGCAAAGATGCTCAACATCACCTCGGCCACAGTAAACTACCACATAAACCTACTAAAGGATAGAGGCCTGGTAAGCACTGTCAGGGACGGCATCAGGATACACTATCACATTCCCGATTTTGCAGTCAACTGCCCAAGGTGCGGGGAAAAGATAGCAGTAGACCCTGTGAACCAGCCTAAGAACCTGTCCTGCCCAAGCTGCGGAATTAAAGGACGCATCGAGACCTGGGAAGCTTGAATCATAGAGTCTTCTCATTGTTTTAGTCATCCAATCGCAAAGGGACAGTTTATTCATCAGAGCTAAATTGTTTAGGATTCGAGTAATTAGATTTTTAACCGAGAAAGCCATCTCTAGTTTGCTAGTATTGGAATCGGAGCCGAATTATGACGATAGCGGAGATACGTGGAAAAATAAGCGGTTCAGGCCGTAATCTAACTGACCGAATGGAAGACCTTCTCACTTCCGATGTCTTTACTGCCTGTAAGTACCTCAAGCCTAATACTCTACTTCTACCATTTCTTAGTACATCCATAGACTTAGAAGGAAAATCATTACAATTCCTTTCCGACCTTGATGTAGAGTCTGTTAAGTATCATTTCTGGCCAAGGCTCAAAAAAAGTGAGCCAGATGTTTTGATTTCTCTGAAACTTTCTTCAGGGAAATTCTATGTTCTATTGATTGAGGCGAAATACTTCAGCTCCAAGTCCAGCAGTGCTCTATCCGAGGACGAGATGTCTATAGCAGAAACGCCTAGAGACCAGTTGGCAAGAGAATACGAGGATCTTATGGAATCCTCTAATTACCTTGGTATCTCCAAATCTAATGTAATTGGGCATTATCTGATCTATATTACTGCACATAGAAGCTTTCAAACTGAAGCAATGAACGAATCGCTTAACGAGATTGCTTATTTCCACTCGTCCGGTATCAAGATAAATCTTTTATGGACAAGTTGGTATTCACTGATGCCAATTATTAATGAGCTTGTAAATGTCAATGATTGGGAACTGCCAATAATCCGGGATCTTGCCAATCTGCTTTCACGAAAACGTTTCATTCGATTTTCAGGATTTTCCCTCTCTCCTCTTGAATTGATTATCGACGGCGAGTTGTATTCCCAGAACATTAGAGTTTCCGATATGTATTCCCAGAACATTCCAGTTTCCAATATGCATTATGATTTTGCTCTATTACCTGAAAGCGATTTTACTTCTCTATTCCCATATAAATCGTCCAACAATACCAAAGGCTATAATTGGGATGTTGATGAAGAATATTGTGACTCGAAGATATACAGTGGAGGTTGAGGTATGACTGAAGAATCTGGAAAAATAAAGACGACATTTAGCAATTTGTTGAAGATATATAATGAGACTGGAAGCTTATTGCAGGATGCTGAAGCAATTATGGAAAAAGCTGGTTATCGCTGTTTACATGGTAATTACACAGGTACCGAACAGTCCAAGAACATTAATAATCCCACCTGGTGGATCACACCTTATGCTTCACGGTACTATTCCTCCGATGATAATCCCTTTGTTGTGAAAGCAATTGGAGTTTTCTTTGTGGATATTCAATATAACCCAATCGATCCGATTATTATCTACGGCTCTTTTAACATGAAGAAAAATGAAAATGATGAACGATTGTATATTGAATATTTGTATTTGAAGCATGGGTGGTTTCCAAGAGATGTTTCTGACTTGGAGTCTGAATATGATCTTAATGAAAACTATAACTACCATTCTGGTAAAATTGGTGCCATCCCCCTTGAAAAAGTCACAAACCAGGAAACATTAGAGGAACTCATCATTAAACGACTGCTTGCATTATGATCTCAATTCCCCCAAAACCCCTCAAGACCCTCAGACGAGTAATCTACCTTGGGCTCAATTTCTAAAATTAGCCTGATAATCCCATCAAAATCAGCCTTTTTCAAGGGCAACCATTCTCCATTCTCCCACAATCTCTTACCCTTGGTGTTTTCCATCGGGTATGCCCCAATCAAAGACATCTCTGTAAATCCAATCTTTTTGGCATATCTTACTGAATTCAATGCTGATTCCTTTGGGTCATTAACAAAAGGTGGGCCTACTAGGAGATACACTCTAGAGGAGATGCCCATTCCATCAAGAATGCAATATGCGTTTTCAACATCTTCGAGAGTAAAACCTTTGTTCAGCTTCTTCAATATGGTGTCATCAGCAATTTCCAAACCTATAGCCACTGTTAGCTTTCCTTTGAATTCCCTGGTTAATGATTTCAACTTTTCTTTAGTGATGTGCTCTGGACGAGACTCAATGGTTATTCCTTTGATGTTTTCATCAGACAACCTTCTGATTATTGCTACCCGGGATTCTGCTGAAATCTGTTCATCATCGAAAAACGAGCCACTGTTGTAGATTTCAATCTGTTCTTCATCATCATATGTGTCAAAATAGTGATCTAACTGCTTTAAGAATTCTCTAGTTGAAGGTTGAACACTAGTTAGGCAGTCTTTGGAAAATCCACAGAAAATACATTTATCCCAACTACAAGGAGGACTTTGCAATATAATCGTTCCTGGCCACATCCGAATTGGCTTGTCATTAGTGATTTCCATCAAATGTTCCGCCTATAATTCCATCTCATTACCGTCTCAACGTCATCTATCGCCCATACTTGTAAACAATGGCGCACGACCCCTCTGATGTTACCATGCATGGTCCAATCGGGCTTTTTGGTGTGCAGCCCTTGCCAAACAGTGAGCAATCCTCTGATCTCAGCACTCCGCGCAGAACCTCACCGCATTTGCATCCAGGCGGTTCTGGGAATTCCCGGCCTGCAAGCGGCGCCAAAATATCGGCGTGGACTATCCTGGCATCCTTATGTGAGTAACGTGGCGAGATGGCCATGCCGGATCCTGGAATGACACCAAAACCGCGCCATGCGATGTCGGCAGGTTCGAATACGTCTGCCAGAGCCTCGACTGCCAGCTTATTGCCCTCCTTTCTGACAACTCTGGTATAGCCGTTCTCCAGCTCAGCTCTTCCCTCTTTTATCTGTCTTGCAAGCATAAGGATGGCCATCAGCAGGTCAAGCGGCTCAAAGCCGGCAACTACCTGAGGTACGCCATGGCTACTGGATATGAACTCCAAAGGGTCAAGTCCAATGATTGTACAGACATGCCCTGGCTCTATCAGACCCTGAAGCCTGACCTCGCCCATGTTGAGTATCGCAGCTAATGCAGGAGGTACATACCTGTGGGTGGAAAGCAGTGAAAAATTGTCTGGAGTATTGCTTCTGATAGCAGCAGCGCTTGAAGGGGCTGTGGTCTCGAATCCGATGCCCATGAACACAACCTGTTTTTCAGGGTTCTCCCTGGCAATTCCAATGGCATCCTGAACCGAGTACACCATCCGGACATCGCCGCCTCTGGCCTTTGCATCCAGAAGGGTACCGCTCTCGCCTGGCACCCGCATGATGTCCCCGAATGCAGTAACCGTGACACCTGAGTTGGCAAGCAATGCTACCTCCT
>JAUVCJ010000153.1 GCA_030595765.1 Thermoplasmatota archaeon
ACAGGCCTGAGGACATCGAGGTGCCAGGGCATCTGCTATTTGATTCATTGAAGAAGATGAGGGTGGAGAAGCTCTTCGAAGAACTCTTGCTTGGAAGATTCAACCTGGAGTCGGCTCGGTACATGATAAAAGGCGCGCTTGGCGCAGAGAACCTAAGCGATGGCCTGGTAGAGAAAATATTCCAGCAGAGCGAGGGAAATCCATTTTTCATCAATGAGGTGCTCACCAATCTAATATCCTCTAACTTGGTTCAGGTCAAGGGTAACACCGCTGAGATCCAGGTCGAGCTTTCCCAGCTGCATATTCCAGATTCCTTGAGGGATGTTGTTTCAGACAAGCTATCGGGTTTGAGCCCAGATTGTGTCAAGATACTGCAACATGCATCGATCTTAGGCGACAACATACATTTTGATGTGATGCTTGATGTTACACAGTTTTTGGAGATGAAGCTTATTGACCTGCTCGAGGAGCTGATGGAGCTGAAGCTCCTTCATGAGAACCCCAACACCACCGAAGAGATATTCTCTTTCGAGCACAAAGTAATCAGAGAGGTCATTTACAATGGCATGTCACGTCCACGAAGAAGGTTGATGCACAAAGAGATCGCTTTGATCATGGACATGGTCTTTGCTAGAAAGATCGATGAGGTGATTTTTAGCCTCACTCATCACTGTTTCATCGGTAGGATCTACGATAAGTGCGCCAAATACAGTTTCATGTCGGCAAAGAAGTCCCAAGCTAAATATGCCATGGATGATGCAGTTTCTTACTACAAGCAGGCAATAGCCATGGTGGCGCAACTGGAGGAAACAGATGAGTTGAGGACGATAAGGACCGATTCATTGATGGCTGTGGCTCAGCTAACCGATGTCATTGGCCAGTGGAACGATGCTATTGGCTTTTACCTGCAGGCTAGGGATTCCTTTGAGACTGCTGGAGATATGGTCAGAGTGGCTGAGGCCTATAGGAAGATCGGCGACATCTACGCCATGCATCTAACCCAATGGGAAAAGGCTGAGGAGTTCCTCACTAAAGCGTTGGATATTTCAGAAGAGGAGGATGATGAACCCGGCATCGCAGATTCACATCGTGGCTTAGGTTACATCCATTGGAGGACTGGAGAGCTTGATGATGCTGTTTCGCACTACAACATGACCATCGAAAGAGCGGTCAAGATCGGCGATAACCACATAATGGCAATAACCTTCATAGATCTGGGCAATGTGTTTAACATGACTGGCCGTGTGGAAAAGAGCAAAGAATATTATCTCAAAGCCCTGGAGCATCTTGAAGATCTTGAACGCCAGGGTAAGGTGAAAGACTACGCTCAAATGGCAAGGGCCCACAATAATCTGGGAGATCTAAACCTCCAGCACGAGGAATGGGATGAGGCTTTGAAGAACTTCCATCTTTGCCGCCAACTCTCAGAAAAGATTGGAAACCTGCCGATGGTTGGCTGGGCATATTTCAACTCAGGAGAGGCCTATGTCAAGTCAAATCAGCTTGATAGCGCCAAGGAGGCTCTGGACAAGGCTCGTGACATACTCTCGAAGCTGGATGAGCCGATGGGCATGGCGGGAGTATATGAAAATTACGGCACCCTTTACACAAGGCAAGAGAAGTGGGTTGAGGCTCAGAAATATTACGAGATGAGCCTGGCAGCCTTTGAGAAGATGGAAACTCCATACGAGGTTGGCAGGGTGAGTAGGGAATATGCCACCATGTTCATGCTAAAGGGCGACCATGCCAAGTCCAAGAAGATCCTGGACAGGGCCCTGCGCTCCTTCAAGAAAGTGGGTGCTGAAAGGGATGTTGCCAAGGTCAGGAATGAGATGTCCGATCTTGACAAAGCCAGTAAAAAACCCAAACCCGATGTAGAAACTGAGACGGAACCCGACCCCACGTCCGAGCCGGAAGCAAAGTCCAAGACTGAGCCTGATTCAGACATAAAGTCCAAATCAGCAACAGAGGCAGAATCAGACCCTGCTACTGATCCAACCCCTGATACCGAGGATGAACCCGACCCGGCTCCTGGTCCAACCCCCGATACCGAAACCGATGCCGAATCTGAGCCAGCACCAGAGCCATCTCCCGATGCCGAGCTAGAGTCCACCTCCAAGGCCGATGCCGGATCTGAGCCCGAACCCGAACCCTCCCCCGATGCCGAGCCAGAGTCCACTTCCAAGGCCGATTCTGAATCTGAGCTAGAATCCGATCTACCCCCCGATACTGATGCCGAGCCAGAGCCCACCTCCAAGGCTGATGCCGACTCTGAGCCTGAATCTGGATCTGCCCCTGGCCATGAACCTGAGCCCGAAATAGGCTCCGAATCAGAATCTGAGCCCGAATCAGAGCCCAAATCCGAGCCTGAACCAGATGACGAACCCGACTTTGATTCCCACTGGTTTCCAGGCTCATCCGATGATTAGAATACCTAACGCTATTATTATCTGAAAAATACCACCTAGATGAAAGGAGAGCGAGATAATGGAATTGAGCGAGCACCTTAAAGGCCAGGAACCTGGCGTTGTTGAGCTGATGTTGAAAATTGCTGAAGTGTCCAAGGTAATTCAGGAGGGGTTCCGGACAAAGCAGGGTCTTGCAGACACCAAAAACGTCTATGGCGAGATACAGCAGGAGCTGGACAAGTGGGCAGATGTTGTCCTTATCAATGAGCTGTCCAAATGTTCCCAGTTAAACTGTCTGGCCTCAGAAGAGCAAGACCACATAATAGAGGTTTCGAACCCGCCTAGCCCTGAGGGCTATGCTATAACCCTGGACCCACTGGATGGTTCATCGCTGCTGGGTGTTAACCTTACTGTCGGAACCATTGTTGGGATATTCAAGGGGCAAGTTGGAGCGACCAATGACATAACGTCCTTTTCTCCAGATAGAATGATAGGTGCAATGTATGTCCTGTATGGCCCACTTCAGGTCCTGGTCTACACCCTTGGAAATGGTGTTCATGAGTTTGCAATGGACGGCAACGGCAAATTTATTCTTCAGCTTGAGAACCTGAGAATGCCTAAAAGCAAGATATACGCACCAGGAGGCCTTAGAAAGGACTATATCCCAGAGCACGCCAGGTTCATAGATCAGTTAGAGGAACAGGGCTACAAGGTCAGGTTTTCAGGGTCATTTGTTGCAGACGTTCATCAGATACTTCACAAGGGAGGTGTTTTCACCTACCCAGCAACCCTAGGAAAAAAGGATGGAAAGCTCAGATTGCTTTTCGAGTGCCTGCCAATGTCCAAAATCGCAGTTGAGGCCGGAGGTGCTGGCTCGGATGGTAAGCGCTCCATGCTAGATATCATCCCTACTGACATCACCAACAGGTGTCCGGTCTACATCGGTGGCAAGGAAGAGATAGAGCTGATGCAGGGAATGTGGGGCTAAATGTGGAGTTCGGGATGCAGCGTTAAATATTTGGAACTATATATATTGAGCCAAATATGTGGAGTTTAGGATGTAGAGCAAAAAAATCGGAGCTAAATATCTAATTGTCTGGGGTTAAAAATGTGGAGATGGGTATGTGATGTTAGGGCACATGAGAGAATACCTGAAGCTTGGTAGGACCCACGCTGCAGGAGCACCAGGCGTTCTTCCGATCATTGGCGCCTTGTGTGGCGGAGCAGTCTCATTGACCATTCTGGGCCAGCTGTTCCTGATTGCGGCTCTGCACTATACCTGGGGGGTGGTGATGAACGAGCTTCTGGACAGACACATCGATGCAAGGTCTCCGATCCTATCTGGAAAACCGCTTGTAAGCGGCACAATTGGCGTTAACAGTGCAAAGGCACTTTCTATTTCAGCGCTACTCCTGGCTTTCTTTCTCGCATGGTTTTGGTTCACACCGCTTGCTTTCATTTTCCTCGTGCAGGCCACCCTTGCAGGCGTGTGCTACAACCTTACCACAAAAAAGTTGCTGGGAGCCGATGTTTTCATGGGGCTATGGGCAGGATTCTTGGTGTTTTTTGGAGCGGCAGCCGTATGGAATACCATCCCGGTATTGGCCTGGCCATTCTTTGGGATATGGATTGTGCGGTTGCTTCATTCCAATAGCGTATCGGGAGGCTTAAAAGACCTTGAGAATGACAGGTCGAATGGCTGCATCACCGTCCCCATCGGCCTGGGTGTCAGGGTATCAGGCTCGCAAGCCAGGTACACCCCGGCGTTTCGAACCTACGAGTTTGGCATCGAAGCTGTGTTCCTGCTCCTGTTGGCAACGCCCCTCATATTTGGCTGGGTGATGTTTGAGCCCATTGACTTTCTGTTGATGGCCCTGCTCCTCATACTCTTCATCGGGTCTGGAGTAAGGATAAGCTCAACAGACTATGACAGGGAGAAGGTCAAGAGATCCGCTGTACTTCACGAGGTCGCTAGCTTCGCATTAATGGCTCTGATATTATCCGATGTTGTTGGGGTTGGCCTGGCATCTCTTGTCATTCTCATACCCTTGTTAGTCCTCATGGTGATGTTGCCCTTAGCCTATGGCAGGGAAATGCCTGCTGTATAACTCACAAACCCCTCTAACCGTCCTATATATTTGGTTCTTGACAGTAAATGACACGCTTGTAGGATTGTAGAGATGTATTTATACCCAGTAATGAGATTTTCTTTTTTCTTTAATTTTAGGAACCCTTTTCAACTAATAGGGCATTTACACACATAGGTGAGGAATTGAAGCTCAAGCTCAGGAACAAGATCAGCCTTTGCACCACCGCCCTAAATTCCATGCCCGATATCGCTGAGCATCTTGAGTCGATATATTCTCGGCTGGATGAGGATTGCTTCGAGTATATCGTGGTTGATTCGATGTCCACTGATGGTTCCTGGGAGTATATGGTGAACTTTCGCAAGGATCATCCGAACCTGAGACTCGGAAGAAAGAAATGTCTCAGGGGAATAGGTAGGCAGATGGCTTTTAAGGCGGTTTCCACCCAATCTACCCATGTAATTCAAGTTGACACCGATGCGATTTATACAGATATTTGGATCAAGTTCATAAAAAAATATTTTTCAAGCAAAGATGTTCAAGGGCAGGCGGTTCAGGCCCCATTAACAGGAATATATCCCAAGGAATTGCTCGAATCGGTAGGAGGCTGGAACCATTATCATTATGGCGAGGACCTGGACCTTTGGATGCGCATACACAAGTTGGGTAAGATGAACTGGTACAACATCGTGGTCGGGGAGCATAGGAAGGACAGCAATGCCCTCGCTTCTCTTGAGTATAGGGGAAATAACTTCAACAGATCGGAGAGGCTCAAACGGCTATGGAGAGCTAAATGGGACGAGTACACCCTGCGTGAATACCACAAAATGGCCTTGGAAGATACGAGCCTGGAACACAGCACCGGCTGGAAGATCGCAAGAAAGGGCGACCGCTGGTTCCCAACTCCAAGAAACATCACATTGGCCAACACCATCCGGTATATCGGCTTTGGGACGATTAGACTATTGCTTGGTCGTTGAATACCTCGTTTCATTGGAATTTGCTACGGTCTGGATATTATTTGGCCGTTAGTCACCATTGTTCAACGTTTTACTCTGCTTTTTAGCATAGAGAAAAAGAATTGTTTGTCCTCAACCGAAAGGAAGTAAAAATACACTATTCCTGTATAGGCACCCATCAGAACGGCGGGTAGTGCCATATCTCCGAGTGAAAAACTGCTCTGGCTGTTTGATATCAAGAATGCCGTAATCAATCCAGAAGCTACAAGAAATGCCTTGATCATCCAAGGCCAGTCCAGTTTCATGTCCACTAATCTGGAGGCCACTCCTATCACCATTAGGGTGTCTGCGATAAAAGCACAGGACACTGCCATGGCTGCCCCGAGAATCCCAAACTCGGGGATGAAAACAATTAGAAGCGGCAACAGGATCATGAATGTGACTGAAGATATTTTGAGGGAGAGCTCTGGCCTGTTGATTGCACCAAACAAGGTTCCAATAGGTCTTGCTACCCCCAGAAAGCCCGCTCCCATGATTAGAGTAATGAGAACTTGGTAGGCAATTGGGTCTGAGATATTGAAGAGTAGATCAAGTATCAATTGGCCAAAGAATATGTATCCCATTATGATCAGAAATACAAACAGCATGTTG
>JAUVCJ010000147.1 GCA_030595765.1 Thermoplasmatota archaeon
GTCCCAGGTCAAACCCATAACAGTGCATCCAGGTGCAAGAACGAAATCCCTCATCAACAATCCATCTGTGCGAAGCGATGTTGAGGATTCGATGTCCCATTCATAGTCCCGAAGGTCATAGTCCCATTGAGGGCCATCCTCATCCTGGGTATGGTCAGGTATGTCCGGAGCCACCATGGGTGCATCGTTGATGCCGTTTATGTTGACGAACATGGAATCCGTATTGGATAGAGCGCCATCGGATAACCAGAAGGTTTTACTGTCAGCACCAGCAACATTTGGCCCCTGGTAGAAGGTGGCTACATCGTTGTCGGTGTCCATCAGAACACCCAGAATTCCAGGTGCCCCACCTGAGGGGCTCCAATCCAGGGATAGGGAATCCTCCACTATCCTGTCGCCGTAGTATACACTGCTAGAATAGGTCCAGATAAGGCCGTTGGCAAAGGATAATCCATAGGTCCCACCTGAGTGAGAGAGCGTTACTGTATCAATGAATGTTCCTGACATGGTGTAAACGTATAGAGTGCTTCCACTGGCGGAATAAAGCCATTTCCCATCAGTATCAAAATGGTAAGCTGAACCTGTTTGTGTTGAGAGTGTGATCGTATTGATTAGGGTACCAGTCTGTGCATCGTACCTTTTGACGGTCTGTCTGTCACTATTGAGAGCATAGATGTAGTAGCCATCCTTTGTTATGCTGGCAGAGCCTTGATCGTAGTCAAAAAGTGCATTATGGATAAGCATCGGCATTCCTGTTATCTTATCCACCTGATACCAGTCCTTGTAGTAATCCTTCACATAAAGGAAGCCATCAGCCGGATTGTAGGACATCGAACGCATATCCAGGTTGCAATTAAGTGTTCCCACCCAACCTCCAAACTTATTCAATTTATAGATGTCTTGACTCCCGCCTCCTTTTGACATGTAGTAGTTAGTGCCATCCCATGCTAATCCCATAACGGTCGTTCCTGGATTGTAGGTGATTGTGCTCATCTCCAATCCATCCGTCTTCAGGGTGTTGGTGGTCTCAACATCATGCTCGTAGTTTCTCAAGTCGTAGGTCCAGGGTGCATCGTCCTCGTCCCTATACTCATCAGGCAGGCCAGGAGCAATTTCAGGCTGGTCATTGTCCGCAAACAGGGTCAATGTGAGGGTACTGGAGTCAGTCAAGGAGCCGTCATCGATCTCGATGGTTGGGACATCAACCCCATTGGCATTGGGTACTGGATAGAAGGTCAGGACATCATTGTTCGCATCTACCAGGGTTGAATATAGGCTCTCATCGCCTCCAGTGATACTCCAATCTAGGCTCAGCGAGGATTCGGTCAATCTGTAGCCATAGTACATAAAATTCGAATAGACCCAGAGAAGTCCGTTTGTAAACGATAAACCATAAGAAACTGAGATTTCGTCAATCTCAACGTCGCCGATATAGCTTCCATCCATCGTGTAGATATAGACAAAATTGTTATTGACCAAGTACAGCCATTTCCCATCTGTATCGAAATTGTTCAGACTAGGTGCTCCAATGGTTAAATCTATTGTGTTGATGTAATCACCATTTGCTGCATCGTATCTGTAAACTTCAGCTACTCCGCCCTTTTCATAGATGTATTTCCCATCCGCTGAAAGTGATGCTGAGGTCTGGTCCTCGGAAAACATTCCTGTATGCCATATGCCACCAGACCCAGTATCCGGGTCTATCCGATACCAATCTTTCTGATAGCTCTTGATGTAGAGGTAACCGTCATTTGGATTGTAGGTGATGGACCTCTGGTCGATATTGACATCCAGGGTAGTGACATAATTCCCATCCTTGTCGTACTTGAAGATATCGCACTGGTTTCCACTTCCGGTTGCTATGTAGTAATAGGTTCCATCCCAGGTAATTCCCATAGTCGTGTTGGCATCTTCATTGAAATCTATCATGCGCATCTCCAAGCCATTCATCTTCATGATGATGCTAGCCTCCACATCCTGCTCGTAATTCTCCAGGTTCAGATCCCAGTGGAAAGCATCCTCGTTCTGGAACTGATCAGGAATGTCAGGGCCTATATAGGGAGCGTCGTTGATAGGGTTCAGGTCCAATCCACCAATGGAAATGTCATAGGATCCTCCAGGATCTGTAAGGCGATAATCAAATGCTGTGGTGCCATAGGCATTGGGAACTGGATAGAAGGTAACCACATCGTTAGCTGAATCCATTAATGGATTAAAAAGGGAGTCTCCACCAGTTATGCTCCAGTCCAGATTCGTTGTGGAACCGGTTATTCTGTAACCATTCCAAACACCGCTCACATATAGCCATATCATACCGTTTGCCAAGGACATACCGTAAGTACTAGGGACTCCAGCCTCTGGAATGGAAATGGTCATCAGAGGTGATACAGTTCCCGATCCTCCCATGGGGTAAACATACAGGTCCTTTGTTGCTGTGTTGAAATTGTATAGCTGTTTTCCATCTGTTGCCAACCCGTAGTAGTAGCCCTGGGAGAGTTGGAACGAATTCAACTCATCTCCGGTTCCTGCATCATACCGCATGATTGTGTAGGTCCCTGGGTTTGCTAGGTCATAGAGGTCAGTAATACCTGTGCCTCCAACGACGATAGTGGCTCCATACTGGGTCGATTGGAAGATGCTGTTATGTATTGGAGAAACAAAGCAGTTTATCCCACAGGTGGCAGGGTCAATGGCCACAAAATCATTCTCGAAGGTCTTGGCATAGAGCAATCCATCTATGGGGCTATATGATAGGGAGCGGAAATTTGTAATCGGGGTCGTACCAAAGGAAGCGATCTCATTTCCATACCCGTCATATTTTATCAAACTATTATACGCGGCCACCCAGTAATTCGCTCCATCCCAGACAAGGCCCTTTCCATTAACGGATGGAAATGATTTCTCAAATACAGCAGTTGCTAGCAGCGGGCTCTCCTCAATGTCCCATTCGTACTTGCTCAGGTCATCGCTCCAGTGGGCTGCATCCTCATTCTCGGACCAGGATGGAAGCGGTTCTATGATGATGCTGGGAGCATCATTGACAGCGTTGTAGGTGACAAAGACATCCTGGACGCCATCTTGTGTGGTCGAATCCAACAGCTGGAGGGAAACAGTGTCTGAGCCGTAGGCATTGGGGCAGGAGATGAAATCAACGATATCCTCTTTCACATCAATTTGGGGCACATGAAGAGAATAGTCCATCGATGAGATGTCCCAGTTCAGCTCAGTTGTCCCCCAGGAATAGACCAGGTCCACACCGAATAGACTGGCCGTGGAGATATTTGGAAATCCATCGCTTGCGGTATAGTATGACTCAATGAGGTTGACCAGTCCGTAATTGCCGGGAATGGTCATCCCTGGAAAAGTGTAAGTGTAATACGAAGCATCGGCATATGCGCCAATACGATAGGTTGTACCACCCTTCAATATTATTGGGGTAAGCAAGGTAGTTTCCCTCCAAAACCCATTGATACTAGAAACGGGCTGGGAATGAACTGGGACTCCTCCATCAGTCCAGATAGTGACCTTATTCCCCCAAGAGTGTCTAAAGGCATGGACGTTGATGTCTGTTGTAGGTGTGAAGGAGTGGCCTATGGTATAGACTCCAGAACCAGTACTCGTATGCTTGGTAGAGGAGAACACGTTATCTATGTTGGTGCTCAGTCGTAAATGTATCAGATGATAGTTGAGGGCAGAACCGGTTCTTTCGCCGTAACGTATCTGGATGCCGTCCCTTGTGATTGGAAGATTGATTCGATCATCCTTGACAGGATAGCCTTGAGCATTGATCATTGCCCAGGAAACTGCCACATCATAGTCCATGCCTGCCTGAAGTAATAGTGGAAAAGATAGAGGGATATCATGCCATTCTAAAGAGGTTGTGCCTGTGGTATCGAGGGTTCCTGTAGCCAGAAGCGCCCCGCGTGTAGTCCCAATAGCTGAATATATATTGGCAGTGATAACCTGACCAGGGATGTCGCTGTACCATCCTACCTTGGTCACTTCCATGTTCTGCTGGGCGGTTATAAAGGCTCCACGCTCATCAGGAGCTGAAGCACCTTTGATGACCGCACTCTGATGTTCCCAGAGGGATCTCACACGCATGTCATCATGGTCGTATTCGTGTGCGCTCAGGTCCCCCAAGGATATATCGGACTCCTCGCTAACAGAAGCCGGATTTGGTATTGCCGGGGCAATGACAGGAGCGGTGTTGCCTTGGGCCCAGTTGGCTGCATTCACAAGCAGTTGCTGCATGTTCATATTGACCCATGGGTCGGCACCTGCACGGTTGCCAGCTGTGGCGAAATGAACAACGCGACCGTCCATGTATTCGCTGACTCCTATAGTATGGGCTGAACCGGTTCCGATGATGAGGTTCTGGCAACCATTCAGGGGGCGGGCGCCCATTATGGAATAACGTATGCTGGGTGTCAAAAAGGTCGAAGGAAGCCCTTCAAGCACAGGGTGTGAAAGCTGGGTGAGGTTCAGAGCATATGTCTCAACTGCTAGGAGAGTGCCAGTTCTATACAAGCACTGGAGCGGGGCTAGTGTTGTAAATCTGGCAGCCTGGACATGATAGGCAAAGTACTCAAAGAGCAGGACACCGCCCCCATTGTTCTGAAAGTTCATTATAGCAGCCTGGCCAGCCAGAGGCATGTCGTCGCCTGTGCTTGCTCCGGGTAGGATAATCACCAAATTGAATTCATTAGGATCTGGTGTGCCGGTGTAGGCGGTGGCCAATCCACCGTCTGTGACAGAAAAGCCAGCTCCCTGGAGAGTGCTCATGAGGGTGGCATGCTCATTCCTACCCAATACCAGAACACTACCACGGACCGCTGGGTCGATAACAACAGGCCAGTCCCTACTTGAAGCGGTGAGCCAGCTTAGAGGGGTCAGGACTGCAAGGTCGTAACCTAGGGGTGTTTGCCTGACCTCATACAATCCAGAAATACTCTCGTCCTCATTGTCAGCCTCCCACATCTTTGGGGCAGGAAGGGTGAAGACTATCTCGCCATCTTCCAAGTTCACAAGTTCCAGAGCCTGTTCTGTGCGGTAGGTCGATTCCAGGTCAGCACTTGTTGGTGGTGTTCCAACAGGCACGAGGGAGAGCCCATTGGAGAGTGTGAGGGACACTGAGAAACTCAGGTATGAATCTGCATCCATGTAGGATGGGGGAGCCTGTGGAAGCTGGGATAGGAGGTATTCATGCTTGACACTGTCCTCTCCAAGCCTGTATATCTCGTCTGTGAACGGGAAAGACCCTGGATATGTTATCACGCTTAGGTCGTTATCGGCCTTCACTGTAGCCATGCTTCCCTGGGATATCACCACATTGATCCCATTGCTGGTGTAGCCCATGGAGCTAGAGCGCCAGCTGACCATATCATCATACTGAGAGGTGATACTTACAAGCCCGGTGCTAGTCGCTGGGAACCTTGCTGTGAAGGTATCGTATTCAGCCGAATATCCTCCTCCAAGAACGTCTAGAGCCGGTGTTAGTTCCGGAATATGGATCGATGTGTCAAGCCCGTCAGCCTCCTGGCCATCAAGAAAATTCAAAGGACCGGCCAATTCATCATTAGCATCCTTAGTTTCTCCCATGAATGAATCCTGGGCCTGCCAATCTACCATTGTCAGTGTTCCGCTTCCAACCATCAGAAGCGCTACGAATACCGAAGCTAGTACTGGCAATACACAATTAGCAGCCTTGGCTGCCTGTCTGGATATCCCGCTGTTTGCGAATAGATTCTCTATTTCTTTGTTGTTTTTCATGCCACATCCCTCAATGTGGGTCTGACCAGGATTAGTCCCCGGTACATTCGTTCAATTTCAAAACATCGGATTAATGGTCCATCCTGCGGCTCGTATTGAGCCAATGAAAGGCTTAAGCTGGATCTAAATAACAATGAGTTGCCGTATGGCAATGATATGGAATTTGAGCTGGTTCCACTCAGATCAGGATGGAACCCAAGCTGGTTGGAAGATGACGACAAATCCGATGGAGCCAGGAAGAATTTGTTGCCCACATTCAGTGGTGGGTCGCCTGGGCCATATTGCTCAAATGAGGTATGCTCAGATTGACGAAGCAAAACATGGCCGGATTGCTCAAATGAGGCATGCTCAGGTTGACGAAGCAAAACATGGCCGGATTGCTCAAATGAGGCATGCTCAGGTTGCCAGAGCAAAACATGGTCGAATTGCCGGAATGAAGTTTGGTCAGGCTGACGGAACAATACCTGGTCAGATTGTCGGAATGAGCTATGGTCAGACTG